>CBFIFZ010000118.1:0-9128 GCA_965661995.1 Roseicyclus sp. | reverse complement strand
TGAGCGACGAGCCAGAAACCCGCGACATCTCGCACCTGCCGCCCGCGGCTCAACGCGCGCTGGGCGAGGCCGAGGCGCGCCGCAAGGCGGCGAAAGAGGTGGAGTTGCCGACCGAATTGGGCGGCCGCGACGGGCCGGAACCGGTGCGCTACGGCGACTGGGAGAAGAAGGGCATCGCCATCGATTTCTAGGTCGATTGGCGGGTCTTGAGCAGAAGCGCGAGCGGAAGGCCGCAGCTGACCCCGATGCCGAAGGTCGCGGGGATCACCAGCAGGAACCAGCGGTTGCCGCGGACCGCTTCCACCAGCGCCCATATCGTGAGCGCGATGGCGGCGATGGTCAGGTCATAGACCAGCGCGGTGGTGGCGTCGTTCACGTACCACGCGTCGATCATCGCAGAGAGCGACCAGCCGTTCGCGTCGAACCAGGCGTAGAAATACGTCCAGGGCAGGATCGCGCCGACGATGACGAGGGCGAGGTAGACGAGGCGCAGGGGCATGGGGGTCACTCCGAAGGGGTTTCCCCAGACCTAGGCCGCGGCGGAGGGTGGTTCTAGCCCTGCGAGGTGTCTTCCTGCTTGCGCTTCGCTTCGACATAGGCGCGCAGGACGGCCTGCATCCGGGTGAGGTGGCCGGGGCCCTGGGCCTTGAACCACTCCAGCACCTCGGCCTCGACGCGGAGGGAAACGGGGGTCTTGCGCTCGGGGTAGACGACCTCCGCCCGCTCCCAGAACTCATCGGGCAGGTCGTATTCGGGCGCGTCGGGCGCGGGAGGGGTGATCTCGCCGCGCCGTTTCTTTTCGAGCAGCTCTTCAAGCGTTGCGGTCCTGATATCGCTCACGGTCTTTCCTTCCTGCCTTCCACGCCGAGATCAGGCGTGTTCGGTCCCTGCGCTGCGTATAAACGACGACAAAAACCTCTCCATCCACTTCCCCGAGAGCCCGGAACCTTCGTTCGCCGTAATCCTGCCGGACATCCTCCACGACAAGCACCGGGCCCGCGAAAACCAGCGCGGCCCATTCAAAGTCCACGCCATGCTTGGACAGGTTGGCAAGTCGCTTTTCCTCGGACCATTCGAACGACACGAGCCGCGCCCTCCTTCGGGAAGGTCTTTCGGCTCGTTTCCTTAATTTTCCATTACTGGCAGAATGCCGAGCAAGTGTATGGGCATATGTATATACAAATTTTCCTGAAGTCAACTCGCTCCCCTCCTGCGACACCGTGATGCCGCGTCACGATTGACCCGCGGGCTAGCTTTCCCTACGCAGTCGCGAAACATTATTGCGTGAGCCGCCGCCAAACGCGGCCCTGACGTCAGCCAGGGGTGAGGAAATGTCCGAGATCGAACGCGAGAGCATGGAATACGATGTCGTCATCGTCGGTGCGGGGCCTGCGGGCCTGTCGGCGGCGATCCGGCTGAAACAGATCGATGCCGACCTGAATGTCGTGGTGCTGGAAAAGGGCTCGGAGGTTGGGGCGCATATCCTCTCGGGGGCGGTGCTGGACCCGGTGGGCCTGAACGCGCTGATCCCGGACTGGAAGGCGAAGGGCGCGCCGGTCACCGTGCCGGTGCAGAGCGACAGTTTCTACATGCTGGGCGAAGGCGGGCAGCTGCGCATCCCCAATTCCGTCATGCCCGGCCTGATGAACAACCACGGCAGCTACCTCGTCAGCATGGGCAATGTCTGCCGCTGGCTGGCCGAACAGGCCGAGGGGCTGGGGGTCGAGATCTTCCCCGGCATGTCCTGCTCCGAGATCGTCTATGGCGAAAACGGCGAGGTGAAGGGCGTGGTCGCGGGCGAGTTCGGCCGCAACCCCGACGGCACGCCCGGTGACGGCTACGAGCCGGGGATGGAGCTGCACGGGAAATACGTGCTGCTTGGAGAAGGCGTGCGCGGCAGCCTCACCAAGGAGGTGCTGGCGAAATACGACCTTCAGGCCGGGAAAGACCCGCAGAAATTCGGCCTCGGCATGAAGGAAATCTGGGAGATCGACCCGGAAAAGCACAAGCCGGGCACGGTGGTTCACACGATGGGCTGGCCGCTGGGCAGACAAGCCGGCGGCGGGTCGTTCATCTACCACCTCGACAACAACCAAGTTTATGTCGGCTTCGTCGTCCACCTGAATTACGAGAACCCGCATCTTTACCCCTACATGGAGTTCCAGCGCTTCAAGCATCACCCGATGGTGGCCGAGCTTCTGAAGGGCGGAAAGCGCATCGCCTACGGCGCGCGCGCGATCAGCGAGGGCGGCTGGCAATCGATGCCGAAGGCCGTGGCGCCGGGCGTGGCGATCCTGGGCTGTGGCGTTGGGCTGGTGAACGTGCCGCGGATCAAGGGCAACCATAACGCGATGCTCTCGGGCATCGAGGCGGCCGAGGCCGCGGCGGCGGCGATTGCAGCGGGGCGCGCCAGCGACGAGCTGACGGCCTATGACGATTACCTGCACAAGGACGGGCCGATTGCCCGCGACCTGAAGCCGGTGAGGAACGTGAAACCGCTCTGGTCGAAATACGGGCTTCTGGGCGGTCTGGGCCTTGGCGGGCTCGACATGTGGACGAACAGCCTGTTGGGTTTTTCGGTCTTCGGCACGATCAGCCATGGAAAGTCGGATGCCGAGGCGACGGGCAAGGCGAAGAACTTCAAGCCGATCGACTATCCCAAGCCCGATGGCGTCCTGAGCTTCGACCGGCTGACCAATGTCAGCTACTCGATGACCAACCACGAGGAAAGCCAGCCCGCTCACCTGACGCTCAAGGACGCGAGCGTGCCGATCGCCGTGAACTGGCCCGAATACGCGGAACCCGCGCAGCGCTATTGCCCGGCGGGCGTCTACGAGGTGGTCGAGGAAGAGGGCAAGGACGCGCGGTTCGTGATCAACTTCCAGAACTGCGTCCACTGCAAGACCTGCGATATCAAGGATCCGTCGCAGAACATCCACTGGACCGTGCCGCAGGGCGGCGACGGGCCGAACTACCCGAACATGTGATCGGAAATTCCGGGGCTGGGCCGGGGGCGCATTGCCCTTGCCCTGCCCCGGCCCTAGTCTCCCCCTCGAACACCGGGAGATTACCCATGCCGCACCGTTTCCTGCCTGTCCTGCCGCTGGCGCTTGGCCTCATGCTGGGTGCACCAGCCCCGGCACAAGAGGCAGGCCCGGGTCTTGCCGGCGCCTATCTTGCGGCGCGCACGGCGGTGATCGACGGAAACCACCGCGCCGCGGCGATCTATTTCGAGAACGCGCTGGCCGCCGACCCCGGCAACCCGATGCTGATCGGCAATGCGATCTTCGCCAATGCCGCGTTGGGTCAGTGGGGCCGCGCCTCGGACATCGCCGACATGCTGCCGGAGGGGTCCAACGGACAGGAGTTGGTGAACCTCGTGCGGA
Organism: Roseicyclus sp.; assembly: GCA_965661995.1. Taxonomy (GTDB): domain Bacteria; phylum Pseudomonadota; class Alphaproteobacteria; order Rhodobacterales; family Rhodobacteraceae; genus Roseicyclus. Next base: position 5,742 of record CBFIFZ010000118.1, on the reverse strand, counting down.
TGGTGCGGGGCCTTGGTGCCGGGGACCTCGTCGGCGCGCGCGCCGCGATCGAGGCGGGGCGCGGCGCCGGGCCCCTGATCGACCAGCTGGCGCTGGGGTGGATCCACCTTGGCGAGGGTGACATGCGCCGCGCGACCGAGACCTTCGAGGCGGCCGCCGCCGAGGGCGGGCTTGCCGGTATTCCCTATGTCCACCTAGCGCTCGCCCGCGCGGCGGTCGGGGATTTCGAGGGCGCGGACGCGATCCTGTCGGGCGCGGCCTTCGGCCCGGTCGGGGTGAGCGAACGCTCGGTCCGGGCGCATGCCGAGATCCTGGTGCAGCTCGACCGCCGCGAAGATGCGCTGGCGCTGCTGAACGGCTTCACCTCAGCGGTGCCCGACCCGGCCCTGTTGAGCCTCGAGGCAGAGATCGCGGCGCTCGAGACGACCCCGCCCTACGGGTTCATCACCACGCCGCAAGAGGGGCTGGCCGAGGTCTTCTACGCCATCGCCCGCGCGCTGGGCGCCGAGGGCGGGGCGACGGGCCTGCCGCTTCTCTACACCCGTGCTGCCCATGGCATCGACCCGACCCACACCGAGGCGCTGCTCTACGCGGGCCAGCTTCTGGCGGATGCCGGCCAATACAGCCTTGCCGCCGACGCCTTCGCCGAGGTGCCGCCGGGCGATCCTCAGTTCATCGAGGCGCAGCTGGGCCGCGCCGATGCCTATCTCGAGGATGATCGCGGGGCCGCGGCGGTCACGACGCTGCGCGAGCTTGCCGAGACGCATGGCGACTTCGCGACGGTGCAAGCGACGCTGGGCGATGCGCTGCGCCGCACCGAGCAATGCGAGGCGGCGCTGGAGGCCTACACGGCGGCGCTGGACCTCGTGGACATCACGCAGAACCGCTACTGGGTGCTCTATTTCACGCGCGGCATATGTCACGAGGTGACCGGCGACTACATCGCCTCGGAGGCGGATTTCCGGCAGGCGCTGGTGCTGAACCCGGAACAGCCGCAGGTTCTCAACAACCTCGGCTATTCGCTGGTGGAACAGCGCCGCAATCTCGACGAGGCGCTCGGCATGATCGAGCGGGCCGTCGCGCTCCGGCCGGATTCGGGCTACATCGTCGACAGCCTTGGCTGGGTGTTCTACCGCCTCGGCCGGTTCGAGGAGGCGGTCGCGCCGATGGAGCGCGCGATCGAGCTTCTGCCCAATGATCCGATCATCAACGACCACCTCGGCGACGTCTACTGGATGGTGGGCCGCCAGCGCGAGGCGCGGTTCCAGTGGGAGCGCGCGCTGAGCTTCGAGCCGACCGAGGAGGACGCCGACCGCATTCGCCGCAAGCTCGACATCGGCCTCGACCGCGTGCTCGAGGAAGAGGGCGGGGTGGGCGAAAGCCAGTGAGGCTTTTCGCCCCCGCAAAGGTCAATCTTGCGCTGCATGTCACCGGGCGGCGGGACGACGGGTATCACCTGCTCGACTCGGTCGTGGTGTTCGCGGGCGTGGGCGACTGGCTGACGCTGGCGCCCTCGGACGCGCTGTCGCTGACGGTCACGGGGCCGCGTGCGCAGGGCGTGCCCGCCGACCGGCGCAACCTGATCTGGCGCGCGGCCGAGTTGTTCGCGCCGGGGCGCGGTGCGGCGATCACGCTGGAGAAACACCTGCCCCATGCAGGCGGGATCGGCGGCGGCTCTGCGGATGCCGCGGCCGCGCTGCACGGGCTGTCTGCGCTGTGGCAGGTGGCGATGCCGGACGCGCGGGCGGTGCTGTCGCTGGGGGCCGATGTGCCGGTCTGCGTGGCGGGGCGGCCGATGCAAATGTCGGGGATCGGCGAGGTGCTGGCGCCGCTGCCGCCCCTGCCGCCGCTCTGGCTGGTGCTGGTCAACGCAGGCGTGGAGGTGCCGACCGGCGCGGTCTTTTCCGCGCTGGAGCGGCGCGAGAACCCGCCCCTGCCCGCGATGCCCGCCGAGGGCTGGGCCGATGCGGCGGGGTTTGCCGGCTGGCTTTGCGACACGCGCAACGACCTGGAGCCGCCCGCCCTTGCGACCGTGCCCGTGATCGGCGAGGTGCTCGACCGCCTGAATGCGCGGCCCGGTTGCCTGCTCGCGCGGATGTCGGGGTCGGGGGGGACGTGTTTCGGCCTGTTCGCCGACGAGGCTGCGGCCGGGGCGGCTGCGCAGCGGCTGGCCGGGGACATGCCCGACTGGTGGGTCGAGGCGGCGCCGGTTCTGGCGTGATCTTCTAGAAGATCTTCAGTTCAGCCTTGCGACGACGTAATCGGCGAGGTCGTGCATCATGTCGCGCAGCGGATGTTCGGGCAGGACGCCCAGCGCCTGTTGCGCGCGGGCGGTCCAGGCGAAGGCCTCGTCGCGGGTTTCCTCAAGCGTGCCGTGGCGCTGCAGGAGCGCCGACGCCTCTTCGAGGTCGCCGTCGCGCTGGTCGCCCTTCTCGATGGTGCGCACCCAGAAGGCGCGCTCGACCTCGTCGGCGCGGGCGACGGCGCGGATCACCGGCAGGGTCAGCTTGCGCTCGCGGAAATCGTCGCCGGTGTTCTTGCCGATCTCGCCGGTGCTGCCGCCCCAGTCGAGCAGGTCGTCGGCCATCTGGAAGGCGATGCCGAGACCGTCGCCATAGGTCGCCAGCGCCTGCACCACGTCGTCGGGTTTGCCGGCGATGACGCCACCGACTTCGCAGGCCGCCTCGAAGAGCGCGGCGGTCTTGCCGCGGATGACCTGGAGATAGATCTCCTCGGTCGTGGCGAGGTTCATGGCGGCGGTCAGTTGCAGCACCTCGCCCTCGGCGATCACGGCGGCGGCATTCGACAGGATGTTCAGGACCCGCAGGTTTTCCGTTTCCACCATGAGCTGGAAGGCGCGCGCGAACAGGTAGTCACCGACCAGAACGCTCGACTTGTTGTCCCACAGCAGGTTGGCGGTTGGCCGCCCGCGGCGCTTCTGGCTTTCGTCGACAACGTCGTCATGGAGCAGCGTGGCGGTGTGGATGAACTCGACCGTCGCGGCGAGTTTCTGATGCGCGTCGCCCTCGTAGCCGCACAGCCGCGCGGCGGCCAGCGTCAGCATCGGGCGCACGCGCTTGCCGCCGGCCTCGACCAGGTGGGCGGTCACCTCGGGGATGCGGGGGGCGTGTTTCGACGCCATGCGCTCGCGGATCAGGGCATTGACGGCGGTCAGGTCCGCGTCGAGCGCCGTCTGCATCCGCTCATGCGGCTTGGTGGCTGCATCGTCGAGGCTCATCCGCCTCTCCCCCTTCAACGGTCCCCGGCTCGACATGGGGCCGAGGGCTGCTTACATGGCTGTCATGCTCGAGATCATGCGCAGCACCGACCCAACCGAGATTGCCTTCGCCTCGGCGCTTTTGTCCGGCGAGGATATAGAGGTGTTCGAGATGGACGTCCACATGAGCGTGCTGGAAGGATCCATCGGCATTTTGCCGCGGCGGCTTCTGGTGCGCCGCGCCGATGCGCATCGCGCGCGGATCGTGCTGCGCGACAACGCCCTTCCGGTGAGCGAGTGAGGGCTACGACGCGCGACGCCTTTCTCGGCGGGCGGCTGGTGATCGAGCAGCCCCGCGATGGCTATCGCGCCGCGACCGACCCGGTGTTCCTTGCCGCGGCTTGCCCCGCGCGGGCGGGCGAGAGCGTGCTGGAACTGGGCTGCGGCGTGGGGACGGCGGCGCTCTGCCTTGCGGCACGGGTCCCGGGGGTTCGGCTGACGGGGGTGGAGCGGCAGGCGGATTACGCCGCATTGGCGCGGTCCAACGCGGTGGCGGCAGGGGTGGAGATGGAGGTGGTCGAGGCCGATCTGGCGCGTCTGCCGGTCGATCTGCGCACGCAGAGCTTCGACCATGTGCTCGCCAACCCGCCCTTTTTCGCGGCGGGCGACGGGACGGCGGCGCGCGACGCGGGGCGCGAGGCGGCGAACCGCGAAGAGACGCCGCTGGCCGACTGGATCGCCACGGCGCGCACGCGGCTGAAGCCGAAAGGCTGGCTTACGCTGATCCACCTGGCCGAGCGGTTGCCCGAGTGCCTGTCGGCGCTTGCGGGGTTCGGCGCGGTCGCGGTGCTGCCCCTGCAATCGCGTGCGGGGCGGCCGGCGGGGCGCGTGGTGATCCGGGCGCGGAAAGGGGCGAAGGCACCGTTTCGGTTGCTCGCCCCGGTGACGATCCACGCCGGGGCGGAGCATGGCGCGGATGCGCCCGATTACACCGATCTGGCCGAGGCGGTGCTGCGTGCCGGCGCCCCCTTGCCCTTCGAGTGACCGGCATTCGATCGCATTCTAGCTATTCTCCCGGTTGTTTTGCGTGACACGACTCAGCTTCCGTGATGCACTTGTCATGTGAATGACATCATTGAGAGGAGGACTCCCATGTCGCTTGGCGCTCACCTGCAGGAACTCAAGAAGAAGCACGCCAATCTCTCGGCAAAGGTGGAAGAAGCGCAGCGCAGCCCGGGGATCGACGATCTTGCGATCCGGGAGCTGAAGAAGGAAAAACTCCGACTGAAGGAAGAGATTACCCGGCTGGACAGCTGAGCCAGCCTTGAGGCCGCACCCCGGCGACGGGGCCGCGGCCTCGATTTGAGCGCAGGATGGACCGCCGCGGCGCGGTGCCTTCCCCGTTTTGACCCATCCACAGCCTTGCAAATCGCGAAACCCGGGGTTGCCGATCCGGCAGTGGTAAGGTCATGGGTGCTGACCCATATCTCGTCTCAAGGGAGGTCAAGATATTGACCTGAAAGGACGAGACAGATGGAAAGTTTTGCACATACCCCCGAGATGCGCGCCCGGATCGTGGCTGCGCGGCAGGAATGCGCCAGCTACTTCTGGCGTGGCGTCGCTTCGCTCTTCACGCGCCGCTGATCTTTCGACGGGACATGAAAAAGGCCGGGGTCCTGCCCCGGCCTTTGTCGTTTCCGGTGACGCGCGTCAGACGAAGAACTGCGCCCCGTTGGCCGAGATGGTCGAACCGTTGATGAAGCCCGACTGCTCGGAGGCGAGGAAGACGACGCAGCGCGCGATTTCCTCGGGCTCGCCAAGGCGGCCCGCAGGGATGCCCGCGACGATCTTGGCGCGCACCTCTTCCGGGATGGCCATGACCATCTCGGTCGCGATGTAGCCGGGGCAGATCGCGTTGGCGGTGATGCCCGCCCGCGCGCCTTCCTGCGCGAGGCTCTTCACGATGCCCAGGTCGCCCGCCTTGGTCGCGGCATAGTTCACCTGGCCGAACTGGCCCTTCTGCCCGTTGATCGACGAGATCACGATGACGCGGCCGAACTTGCGCTCGCGCATGCCGGGCCAGACCGGGTGGATGGTGTTGAAGACGCCGGTCAGGTTGGTGTCGATGACTTCCTTCCACTGGTCGGGCGTCATCTTGTGGAAGGGCGCGTCGCGGGTGATGCCCGCGTTGGCGACGACCACGTCGATCGGGCCGAGATCGGCCTCGACCTGCGCGATGCCGGCCTTGGACGATTCGTAATCGGCCACGTTCCACTTGTAGGTCTTGATCCCGGTTTCCGCCGTGAAGGCCGCGGCCTTCTCGTCGTTTCCGGCATAGGTGGCGGCGACCTCGTAGCCCTCCGCCTTCAGGGCCTTCGAAATGGCCTCACCGATGCCGCGGCTGCCGCCGGTGACGAGTGCTACTCTTGCCATGGGTCTCCTCCAGTCTGGCGTATCTTGTTGGTAATGGTGTTACGCGCTACGCACTTACGGCGCAATAAAATTACTCAGGAAAACCAGCGGGG
>CBFIFZ010000117.1:0-9132 GCA_965661995.1 Roseicyclus sp. | reverse complement strand
GGGCGGCGCGGCCCCCTGCCCACCGTCGAACAAGGCGGCCTCGAGCGCGGCCTGAACGCGCGGCGGGGGCGGCACCGGGGCGACCTCCTCCTCGGCCATGGCGGCGAAGCGCGCTTCCCAGTCGCGGACGGTAGCGAGAAGGGCCGCGTCCTCGCGCAGGCGGGCCTCGAAGGCGCGGCGCTCGGCCTCGTCCATCAGGCCCAGCACGTATTCGGCGGCCTGACCTTCGGGCGTGATGTCGTCGGTCGGATCGGTCATCGCGACAGGCACTCCCTCAGGCTGATGAGGCTGCGGCGCAGCCAGGTCTTCATGGTATTGAGCGGCACCGCGTAGCGGTCGGCAAGCTCCTGGTAGGCGAGCCCGTCCAGATAGGCCCCGCGCACGGCTGCCGCGCGATCGTCGGGCAATTCGCCAAGGCATTCGACGATACGCCGCGCCTCGCCGGCCGCAATCACGCTCGCCTCGGGTGATGGGCCGGGGGCCGCGACGGGGGCCACGGCATCCAGATCGGCGGTCGGCGCGGGGGCTGCGCGCAGGCGGTCGACGGCGTGGTTGCGCGCGACCGTGATCAGCCAGGTCATCGGGCTGTGACCCGTGACGCGGTAGCGATCTGCGCGGTGCCAGAGTTTCACGTAGACCTCCTGAAGCGCTTCCTCCGCGAGGCTGCGGTCCTTCAAGATACGCAGGCAGATGCCGAAGAGTTTCGCCGAGGTCGCAGCATAGAGCGCGGAAAAGGCCGCGCGGTCGCGCAATGCGACGCGGGCGATCAACGCCTCCAGCTGCTCTCGGTCGGACATTCGCGCGCTTTCTCCTGCGGTTCCATTTATGGTGCGGGCGCGCTTCGGCCAGCCCCGGTTTTTCGCCCTTCCCCTTGCAGCCCCCCGCGATATGTTGCATCCCCGCGACATCGGCGCAGACCACCCCCGGACACGATCGAGGACCCCATGGCAGACGGCAGCTTGAACATGGACGCGAAACCGACCGAAGAGATCTCGGTCCGCGAGGTGTTCGGCATCGACACCGACATGAAGGTCAGGGGGTTCCCCGACAAGACCGACCGTGTGCCCGAGCTGGACAGCACCTACAAGTTCGATCCCGATACGACGATGGCGATCCTTGCGGGCTTTTCCCACAACCGCCGCGTGATGATCCAGGGCTATCACGGCACCGGCAAGTCGACCCATATCGAACAGGTCGCCGCCCGCCTGAACTGGCCCGCGGTGCGCGTGAACCTCGACAGCCACATCAGCCGGATCGACCTGATCGGCAAGGATGCGATCAAGCTTCGCGACGGCAAGCAGGTGACCGAGTTCCACGAGGGCATCCTGCCCTGGGCACTGCGCAATCCCGTCGCCATCGTCTTCGACGAGTACGACGCGGGCCGCGCCGACGTGATGTTCGTGATCCAGCGCGTGCTGGAGCATGACGGCAAGCTGACGCTTCTCGACCAGAACGAGATCATCACGCCGAACAAGTATTTCCGCCTGTTCGCGACGGCGAATACCGTGGGCCTTGGCGACACCACGGGCCTGTACCACGGGGTTCAGCAGATCAACCAGGCGCAGATGGACCGCTGGTCGCTCGTCGCCACGCTGAACTATCTCAGCCATGACGCGGAAACCGCGATCGTGCTGGCCAAGAACCCGCATTACAACACCGAGAAGGGCCGCCGCACCGTGGGCCAGATGGTCACGGTCGCCGACCTGACGCGGACGGCCTTCATGAACGGCGAACTGTCCACCGTCATGTCGCCGCGCACGGTCATCACCTGGGCGCAGAACGCCGAGATCTTCCGCGACGTGGGCTATGCCTTCCGGCTGTCCTTCCTCAACAAGTGCGACGAGCTGGAGCGCCAGACGGTCGCCGAGTTCTACCAGCGCTGCTTCGACGAGGAACTGCCGGAGAGTGCCGCGAGCATGAGCATCGGGTGACACGCGCCTTCGGGTGAACCGGCCCGGCGGGTTCCCCTCCACAAACCGTGAACAAATGGTTAACAAGCGGCCATGCGCCGCTTGCCCTTGCCCTCCATCTTGACGCTTTTCGCAATCGCCAGCCTGGTCGCGGTGTCCTGCGTGCCGGCACCGTCCCCTGTGCCGGTCGCCTCGACCGCACCCTCCTGTCGCGTCGTGAACGTGGTCGACGGTGACACGGTCGACATGACCTGCCCCGGCGAGGGCCGCTTTCGCGCCCGGCTGACGGGCTACGACACCCCCGAAAGCTTCGAGCCGCGTTGCGCCGCCGAGGCGCAGGTCGCCCGCGCGGCGACAGTGCGGCTGCGGTCGCTGGTCCGTGCGGCGGGCGACGTCGAGGCGCAACTCGGCGGTCGGGACCGCTACGACCGCAGGCTTGTACGCCTTGCCCTCGACGGGCGCGACGTGGGGGCGACGCTGATCTCTGAAGGGCTGGCCGTGCCCTATCGCGGCGGGCCCAGGCCCGATTGGTGCGCAAGACTGGGGTGAACCGGCCACAGGGCAGCACCGGGTTTCATCTTTTCAAACTGCATAATTGACAGGCGTTACTTATCCATGTTCGCTTGAATAATGGGCAGTTTGAAAACAGGCATGGCGGCCCTTCTCGGCTGTCTCCTTGTCCTCCCGGCCACGGCGCGGGCCGATCAGGCTGAGCCGACCCTGCCCCGTTTCGCGGAATGCGCCGGTCGCCTTGTCGCGCAGATGGAACATGAATGGCTGCTCTCCGATCCGGCCTCGGCCGAGACCGAGGCGACGCTCGACGCCGTGGTCGCGGTGCTGGACCTGATGGCGCCCGGCGGCACGGTGGAGACGCGGGCCTGGCGCGTCTCGGCGCGGGCGGCGCATCGGCGGCTTCTCTCCTCGGCCAGTTTCAGCGGGGCCGACTGGGCCGGGGATGCGGCACGGCGCTACATCCTCGGCTGCGCAGCGCTTGTCGTCCTGCCCGAGCGCGCGGCGGTGCCCGAGCGCAGCTGAGCGCCGATTGACCCTGCCGCACGCCCGGTCCATCGTCCGCGCCATGACATACCCCACGCCAACCGACATCGACGCCGCCGCCGCCCGCATCGCGGGTCGCGTGCGGCAGACCCCCATCCTGCAGGTGGAGGGCGCGGCCCTCGGCCTGCCCGCCTCCGTCACGCTGAAGCTGGAACACACGCAGGTGACCGGCTCCTTCAAGGTGCGCGGCGCATTCAACACCATGCTGTCCTCGGAGGTGCCCGCGGCGGGCGTCGTCGCGGCCTCGGGCGGCAATCACGGCGCCGCGGTGGCCCATGCGGCCAGTGCCTTGGGGCACAAGGCAAAGATCTTCGTGCCGAAGCTGATCGCCAAGGAAGAGAAACTCGCGCGCATGCGCGATTTCGGGGGCGAGGTAATCCTGGCCGACGGCTCTGTCGCCGATTGCATGGCCGCCTATGCCGCCCATGCCGAGGAAACCGGCGCGCTCTCGGTCCATCCCTATGACACCTTTCCGACGCTGGCGGGACAAGGCACCGTGGCGCGCGAGATCGAGGCGCAGATGGGCGGGCTGGACACGATCCTCGTCTCGACGGGGGGCGGCGGGCTGATCGGCGGCGTGGCCGCGTGGTTCCGCGACAGGGTCCGCGTCGTCTCGGTCGAGACGCATGACACCAACACGCTCGAGCGCTCCTTCCGCGAGGGGCCGGAGTTCAGCGCGAGCCCCTCGGGCGTAGCGGCCTCCTCGCTGGGCGGGCCGCGGCTGGGCGTGATGTCCTGGGAGGTGATCCGCGAGTTCGTGGACGAGGCGCTGCTGGTCGATGACGCCGCCGTCTTTGACGCCGCGCGCAGGCTTTGGGACGGCACGCGGCTGATCGGCGAACCGGGGGCGGCGGTGGCCTTGGCCGCGCTGACCTCGGGGGCGTACGTGCCAGAACCGGGTGAACGGGTCTGTGTGCTGCTTTGCGGGGGCAATGCCGATCCGGGGTGGTTCCTGGCGTGAGATGGGCCGCAGCGTTCCTGGCGCTGGCGCTGGCGCTGCCCGCGGCTGCGCAGCCCGCGGGGTTTTCCGAGGCGATGGACGAGGTCCTCGCGCCCGGTGGCGGGGCCGCACCGATGCTGCGCTGCGCGGGGCTTTTCCGGGCCTTTCGCCTGCTGGTGGGCGACGATACCGAGCTGGGCGCCGAGGCGCTTGAGGGCGAGGTGGATCTTGCCGTGGCAGCGGGCCTCATGCGCGAGACCGAGACCGGGGCCGAGGCGGCGGCGGCGTTGGAGGAGATCGTGCCGGTGATCGCCGCGGCGGCAGAGCTTTACCTCGACCGGATGGTCGCGAACGAGGCGGCGGCGGGCAGCGTGATGGACGACGGGCTGGACGAGACGCTGAGTGCCTGTGCGGAGCTGCGCGGCGCGCTTGGCGGCTGACCCGCGAAGGGTCAGGCAACGGTTTGTTTCCGGGGCAAGGACCCCGCGGGCGGCTATGCCCGAGACCCCGGTTTTGCTAGGCTCCCGCGCGGAGGAGTGACCGCGAAAGGGTCCCGCAATGCGCCTTGCGCCGATCTGCGCCGCCCTGCTGGGGGCCGTGGCCCTGCCTGCCGCGGCGGCTGTCACGCCGCTCGACTGGCCGGACGAGGCCGCAGAAGGCGGCGCCACGGCCTTTCACTGTGCGGCGGTGATGACGGCCTTCGGCCTTGCCTACGTGCGGGCGACCGAGATGACCGGCACGCCCGAGGGGCTGCCGTCCGGCACCCTGCCCCGCGCGCTCCTGGCCGAGGCAGGGGGTGCCGCGCGCCTCGGCGAGATCCGGACACAGGCAGAGGCCTGGGCGGATCACTCCGACAGCATGGCCTCGACGCATTTCTTCCCGCGCCTCTCGGGCGAGGGCACGCCCTATCTTGCCGACGAGGGGCGCATGCTGATGCTGGCGGTGCAGGATTGCGCGGAGCGCTTCGGGCTGTGACGGATCGGAAGCGGCGCGCACCGCGCCCCCTTGCCCTCCCCCGGGGTTCGGGCCACATTCCGACCCATGGCGAAGCACCCCACCGACAACCCGGCCGATCCCTTCAAGAAGGCGCTGGCCGAGGCGACCCGCGTCCTGGCAGACGACCCGGACCTGGGCGTCACCTATTCCGTCGACCCGCCGGGCCTGTCGGGCGACAGCCTGCGCCTGCCGCAGGTGAGCCGCCGGATGACCCGCGAGGAGGTGCTGCTGGCGCGCGGCACGGCGGATGCGCTGGCGCTGCGGCACCGTTACCACGACCTCGGGACCGCCGCGCGTTATGCGCCGCCGGGCGCCATGGCGCGCGACCTGATGGAGGCGATGGAGACCGCCCGCTGCGAGGCGATCGGCGCGCGCGACATGCCGGGAACGGCGGGCAACATCGACGCCAAGATCGGCCACGAGGCGCGGCGCAAGGGCTATGGCGAGCTGCGACAGGCCTCGGACGCGCCGCTTTCGGTCGCGGCGGGCTACCTGATCCGGCACCTCGCCACGGGCCGCGAGTTGCCGCCCGAGGCGGCGAACGTGATGGAGCTGTGGCGCGGGTTCATCGAGGACCGCTGTGGTGAGCGGCTCGATGACCTGGGCGAGGTGCTGCGCGACCAGAAGGCCTTTGCCCGTTTCGCGCGGCAGATGATCGACGACCTGGGCTATGGCGACCAGTTGGGCGAAGACCCCGACGAGATGGACGACGAGGGCGAGGACGAGGCGAGCGACGAGCAGGAGGAGCAGCCCGACTCGACCGGCGAGGACGACAGCCAGGAGGAGGAGGCCGAGGCCAACCCCGAGCGCAGCCAGGACGAGCAGCAGGACCAGTCCCAGGCGCAGGTCCAGATGGACGACCAGGGCGAGATGGAAGAGGCCGAGGAGCAGGAGATGCCCGAGGGCGAGGCGCCCCTCGAGCCACCGCCGCCCGCCCCCCATTCCGACGCCGATCCGACCTACGTGGTGTTCACCACCGAACATGACGAGGAGATCGCCGCCGAGGAGCTGGCCGAGGCGCAGGAGCTGGAGCGGCTGCGCGCCTATCTCGACCAGCAGCTCGAGCCCCTGAAGGGCGCGGTCTCGCGGCTGGCCAACAAGCTGCAGCGCCGCCTGCAGGCGCAGCAGAACCGCAGCTGGGAGTTCGACCGCGAGGAAGGCATTCTCGACGCGGGCCGCCTGGCGCGGGTGGTGGCGAACCCGACGACGCCGCTGAGCTTCAAGGTCGAGAAGGATACGGAGTTCCGCGACACGGTGGTGACGCTGCTGCTGGACAATTCCGGCTCGATGCGGGGGCGGCCGATCTCGATCGCGGCGATCTGTGCCGACGTGCTGGCGCGCACGCTGGAGCGTTGCGGGGTGAAGGTCGAGATCCTCGGCTTCACCACGCGGGCCTGGAAGGGCGGCAAGGCACGCGAAGAGTGGCTGGCGCAGGGCCGTCCGCAACAGCCGGGGCGGCTGAACGATCTGCGCCACATCGTCTACAAGTCGGCCGATGCGCCCTGGCGGCGGGTGCGCGACAATCTCGGGCTGATGATGAAAGAGGGGCTGTTGAAGGAGAACATCGACGGCGAGGCGCTGGAATGGGCGCATCGGCGGATGGTGGGCCGGCCCGAGGCGCGCAAGATCCTGATGGTCATCTCCGACGGCGCGCCGGTGGATGACAGCACGCTGAGCGTGAACCCGGCGAATTACCTCGAGAAGCACCTGCGCGACGTGATCGCCATGGTCGAGCGCCGCCGCGCGGTGGAGCTTCTGGCGATCGGGATCGGCCATGACGTGACGCGCTATTACGAGCGCGCGGTGACGATCACCGATGCCGAGCAGCTGGCGGGTGCGATCACCGAGCAGCTCGCGGGCCTTTTCGACAGTGACCCGCGGGCGCGGGCGCGCGTGATGGGAATGAAGCGCGCGAGTTGAAGGCGTGTTTCGCCGCTGACGCGGCGACCCGGCGGAAAACGCGCGTTTTCCGCGGTGCCCGTGGCGGGCGTGATCGCGTGAGCGGGATGCGGTGGCCAGATGGCAGTCCGGGTGTGTGCATATTTTTGGAAAGATGAAGGAGGGGCCGGTGTTCCAGGACTTCGAGGTGAAGACGCGGCCCCAGGACGGACCGCCGCGGCTTGGTGCGTTGCGCGCCGAGATGGCGAAGGCGGGTCTCGACGGGTTTCTCGTGCCGCGCGCCGACCGGTTCCAGGGTGAATACGTGGCGCCTTCGGACGAGCGGCTGGCCTGGCTCACGGGCTTCACCGGCTCGGCCGGCTTCGCCGCGTTGCTGGGGGATGTGGCGGGCGTCTTCATCGACGGGCGCTACCGGGTGCAGGTGAAGGCACAGACCGACCCCTCGGTCTTCACGCCCGTGCCCTGGCCCGAGACGAAGCTGGAGGCGTGGTTGATCGAGCAGCTGCCCAAGGGCGGCGTGGTGGGCTACGACCCCTGGCTGCACACCGCGGCCGAGGTGGCGCGGCTGGAGGTGGCGCTGTCGGCGCGGCAGATCGGCTTGCGGCCCGTGGGCAACCTTGTCGATGTGATCTGGGCCGACCGGCCCGCCCCCCCGATGGCGCCCGCCAGGGCCTGGCCCGAGGCGCTGGCCGGGCGGAGTGCGGCGGAGAAGCTGGCGCTGGTGGCGGGCGACCTGGCCCTCGCGGGCGAGGATGCGGCGCTCATCACGCAGCCGGACAGCCTGTGCTGGCTGTTGAACCTGCGCGGCGGGGACGTGGCGCATACGCCCTTGATGCAGGCGATGGGGCTGTTGCGGCGGGACGGGGCGCTGGAGCTTTTCGTGGAGGCGGAGAAGCTTGTGGGCGTGGTCTTGCCCGACGCGGTGACGGTGCGCGATCCGGCCACGCTGGCCACTCTGCTGGCGGGCGAACGGGGCCGCGTGCGGGTCGACGGCAGTTCGGCCCCCGCCGCGGCGAAGGCGCTGCTGGTCGAGGGCGGTGCCGAGGTGGTGGAGGGGCGCGACCCCTGCCTGATGCCGAAGGCGAAGAAGCACCCCGCCGAGATCGCCGCGACCAGGGGCGCGCATCTGCGCGACGGGGCGGCGGTGGCGCGCTTCCTGCACTGGTTCGAGGGTGAGGCGCCGAAAGGCGGGCTGACCGAGATCGACGCGGCCCGCGCGCTGGAAGGGTTCCGCGCCGAAACGGGCGTGCTGAAGGAGATCAGCTTCGACACGATCTCGGCGGCCGGCGCCCATGCCGCCCTGCCCCATTACCGGGTGAGCGAGGAGAGCAACGCCCCGATCCGCCCCGGCGAGGTCTTCCTGATCGACTCGGGCGGGCAATACGAGGACGGCACGACGGACATCACCCGCACGCTGATGGTGGGACATGTGGCGGAGGAGGTGCGGGTCGCTTTCACCCAGGTGCTCCGCGGCATGATCGCCATCCATCTCGCGCGGTTTCCGAAGGGCGTGGCGGGGGCCCATCTCGACGCGCTGGCGCGCGCGCCGCTGTGGGCGGCGGGGCGGGATTTCGACCATGGCACGGGGCATGGGGTGGGTGTCTATCTCGGCGTGCACGAGGGGCCGCAGCGGATCAGCCGCGTCTCGACCCTGCCGCTGGAGGCGGGGATGATCCTTTCGAACGAGCCGGGCTACTACCGCGAGGGCGCCTTCGGCATCCGCATCGAGAACCTCGTGGTGGTGGCCGAGGCCCCGCCCCTGCCCGGCGGCGACGACCGCGAGATGCTGCAGTTCGACAATCTGACCTGGACCCCCATCGACCGGCGCATGATCGTGCCCGAGATGCTGGCCCCGCTGGAGCGCGACTGGCTCGACGCCTACCACGCCGGGGTGCTGGCGAAGATCGGGCCGCTTGTGCCCGAGGAGACGCGGGCCTGGCTGGCGCAGGCCTGCGCGGCCATCTGACACCGAACCGTCACATCCCCTTGGCATTCAAGGGGTCCGCCCCCTAAACAGGGGCCGAACTGGAAGGAGGGACCATCCATGGCTGACCATATCAAGATCCGAAAGGCTCCGGGCAAATGGGTGGTGCGCGCCGGCGGCGCCGTGCTGGGCGAAAGCGCGAACGCGCTGGAACTGAGCGAGGGCGACTACCCCCCGGTGATCTATTTTCCCCGCGCCGATATCGGCATGGCCTTTCTCGAGAAGACCGAAAGCTCGACCAAGTGCCCGTGGAAGGGCACGGCGACCTATTACACCGTTTCGAGTGCCGCCGGCGACATCCCCGATGCGGCCTGGTCCTACGAGGACCCGCTGGAAGCGGTGGCCCG
>CBFIFZ010000116.1:0-9227 GCA_965661995.1 Roseicyclus sp. | reverse complement strand
GCCTCGTGCTCGCCCTCCATGATCGGCGCGCCGGACTGGAAATGCTCCATGATCGCGCCGAGAATCGCGGGCTTGACATGCTCCCACGCGGTGTCCTCGCCCTTGGTGACGGTGACGAAATCGGTACCGAAGAACACACCGGTCACGCCCTCGACCCCGAAGATCCGGGCCGCCAGCGGCGATTTCTGCGCGGTGTCCGCGTTGGGGAAATCCGCGGTGCCCATCTCCAGCACGGTCTGGCCGGGCAGGAATTTCAGCGTCGCCGGGTTCGGCGTGGATTCGGTCTGGATGAACATGGGGCGCATTCCTTATCGGTTTCGTCAGATATGCGGTGCGGCGCGCACAGAGTCAAGATTTGGAACCGTTCTAAACTTTTTTCGACCTCAAAATCCATGCGCGGCAAGGTTCTCCGGGGGATAACCATCGAGCGCCCAGAAGGCCCCGGCCTCTGGTCCGATCTCGGCCAGTGCACGGGCGAGACGCTCTGGCCCGACGGCCCGGTTCAGCGCGACCGAGACGGCCTCGAGCGCCCGGTCGGTGGCGAAGTTGTGATCGGCGCGCAGCGCCCTGATCTCGGCGAGATAGGCCGCCGCATCGGCCCAGGGCAGGGGCGGCGCGGGGTGCCAGCCTTCGAAAAACAGCGCCCGGGGCATGGCCGGCAAGACCTGCGCGAAGCGCGCCATCTCCTCGACCGTCAGCCGCGCGCGAAAGGCGCGAAAGGCGCCCTCGGCGGTGGTGTAGGCCACGTTGTCGGATGGCGTTCCCATCACCTCGCGGATATCGCCGAGGAAGCGGTGCCACTCTTTCTCGCCATGACGATAGGTCCAGGGCATGGGCATGGGCTGCGCCGCTCAGGTGATCTCTTCCAGCTGTTCCTTGGACAGCTCCACCGGCACGATCGTGATCGGCACCGGCAGCGTGCCCGCCTGCTTCACCATCGCGGTGACCAACGGCCCCGGCCCCCCCTTGCCCGACCCGGCCCCCAGCACCAGGACCCCGATCTCGGGCGTGGCGCGGATATGGGCGAGGATCTCGTCCACCGGTTCCCCCTCGCGGATCACGAGGGACGGATCGACGTTCTGCCGGTCGCGCATCCACTTGGCGAACACGTTGAAATGCGCCTCGATCCGTTCGCGGGCCTCGGCGCGCATCACCTCGCCGACACCGATCCAGTGGTTGAACTCGTCGGGTGGGATCACGGACAGGATCTCTACCCCGCCTTGGGTGTTCGCAGCCCGCATGGCGGCGAAACGCATTGCGTTCAGGCATTCGCGGGTGTCGTCCAGCACCACGAGAAACTTGCGCATCGGATGGTCCCTCTCCGTCGGGCAGCATGACCTGCGTCGCCCGACCTGTCCACCGGCCCGGCGATCAGGCCGCGTCGCTCGCCGCCCAGTCCCAGTAGAGCTCGCGCACCCGCTTGGTGACCGGCCCGTGCTGGTAATGCGTGCCGTCGAACTCCACCACCGGCGTCACCTTGTTCAGGTTGCCGGACATGAAGACCTCGTCCGCTGCGCGGAAGTCGTCGAACCCCAGCACGGTCTCGACCACCTCGATCCCGTCGGCACGCAGGTTCTTCATGTGCCGCTGCCGGGTGATCCCGTTCAGGAAGGTCCCGTTCGGGATCGGGGTGAAGACCACGCCGTCGCGCACCATGAACACGTTCGCCGTCGCCGTCTCGGCCACGTTGCCCATCGCGTCGCAGACAAGCGCGTTGTCGTAGCCCTTGCGCATGGCCTCGGCCAGCATCCGGGCATTGTTGGGATAGAGGCAGCCCGCCTTGGCGTTGCAGACGTTGTCGGTCAGCACCGGGCGGTGGAACTGCGTTGTCGTCAAGCGCACGGCCGCCTCCGGCGGGGCGATCGGCACCTCCTCGAGGCAGATCGCGAAGCCCGCGGGGCTGTCGGCCGGTATGATGCCATAGGCGCCGCCGTCGATGCCCCAGAACATCGGGCGCACATAGACCGGCGTTTCCTTGGGATAGCGCTTCAGCCCCTCCCAGGCGATCTCGAAGATCTCGGCACCCGACTTGTCCGGATGCAGCATGAGGGCATGGGCCGAACGAACCACGCGGTCGCAATGCGCCCTGAGGTCAGGGGCAAGGCCGTCGATATGGCGCGCCCCGTCGAAGACGGTCGTGCCTTGCCACGCGCCATGCGCTGCAGCTCCCATGATCGGCACGTCGCCGTCATTCCACGCGCCATCGAAATAGGTCTTGATATTGGTGCCGACGGCCATCGCGCTCTCCCCCGATTGGTCGGGGAAGAGCGTAAGACCAGATCAGCTGGAAGGTCCAGAGGTGAACCCCAGCTGGTAGGTCATGGAGGCACCGCTCTGCGCCTGCATCTGGGCGCTGACGCGCCGTGCCATAGCCGCGCGCGGTTTGGCGCGCCCGTGGCTTGCGGCATGGTCCGGACGGACACGCGCCGCCAACTCGCCGTCATGGCCGGATGGAGTGCGGCCGGTCGGGCGCAAGGCCCGGGTCTCAGGTTTCGTCTGCATGGAACGCTCCTTGATCCGCGATCGAAGGTCGTGAGCCACATATATACCCCTGCAGCCGCACAAGTCAAACGCCCCGCTATCGCTAACACTGTGCAAAATTGCACAGTTCGCTCAGGCCATGTCGAGCAACCCTTCGAGGTCGAGCCGAGCGTTCACCATCTGCAACCGCCCGTCCGCGTCCCGCGGCCAGTCCTCCGGGGCGCGGTCGCGATAAAGCTCGATGCCGTTGCCGTCCGGATCGCTGAAGTAGATCGCTTCGGACACGCCGTGATCGGCGGCCCCCTCGATCTCGACGCCCGCCTCGATCACCCTTCGAAACGCCCGAGCCAGCGCCGCCCGGTCAGGATAGAGAAATGCCGTGTGGTAGAGGCCCACCGCATTTCGCGGCGGCCGGGGCCCGCCCGCGCTCTCCCAGGTGTTCAGGCCAAGATGGTGGTGATAGCCGCCCGCCGACAGGAAGGCCGCCTGCGTGCCGTAGCGCTGCATCACCTCCAACCCGATCACGTCGCGGTAGAAGGCGATGGAACGTTCGAGATCGGACACCTTCAGGTGAACATGTCCGATGCGGGTGCCCGCCGGGGCAGTATAGGTCTGCGTCATCGCATGGGTCTCCTTTAGGTCCTGAATGAACGATCATGCCGTTCCTGTCGTCCCCTGCCGACGCACCGATCCTGTGCACGCAACCGCGGCTGACGCCGGGTTTCGTGGGACAGGGCCCGGTCGATGCTGCTAGCCTCCGGCGCGCGACAGGAGGAGGCGGATGGAGAAAACGGACGTTATCGTGATCGGCGCAGGGCTCTCGGGCCTCGTCGCCGCCCGGCACGCGGCCGACCGCGGGCGGCGCGTCCTGTTGATCGATCAGGAAGGCCCTCAGTCGATCGGCGGCCAGGCTTGGTGGAGCCTCGGTGGCCTCTTCATGGTCGACACGCCCGAACAGCGCCGCCTGCGCCTGCAAGACAGCCGCGAGCTGGCCGCGCGCGACTGGTTCGGCTCGGCCGGCTTCGACCGCCCCGAGGATGCCAACCCGCGCGCCTGGGCCGAGGCCTATCTCGACTTCGCCTCAGGTCCGATGCGCGCCTACCTCCACGGCCTCGGCATGCGCTGGTTTCCGGTCGTCGGCTGGGCCGAACGGCGCTACGCGCCCGAGGGTCACGGCAACAGCGTTCCGCGGTTCCACATCACCTGGGGCACCGGCACAGGTGTGGTGAAACCCTATGCCGCCCGCGTTCAGGCGCACCCCGGGATCACGCTGGCGTTCCGCCGTCGGGTCACGGCGCTGACGGTGGAAGGCGGCGCGGTCACCGGGGTCGAGGGCGAGATCCTCGCCGACGACCCGGCCCCCATCGGCGCCAGCACGAACCGCACCGTTACGGGCCGGTTCACCGTCCACGCCGAGGCGGTGGTGATCGCCTCGGGCGGCATCGGCGGCAACCACGAACTCGTCCGCGCCGCCTGGCCCGAGGCCCGCCTCGGCCCCGCGCCCGCGCGCATGGTCTCTGGCGTGCCCGATTACGTCGACGGCGCGATGCTTGGCCATGCCGAAGCCTCGGGCGCGCAGATCATCAACCGCGACCGCATGTGGCACTATTGCGAAGGGCTGCAGAACTGGGATCCGATCTGGCCAAACCACGGCATCCGCATCCTGCCCGGTCCGTCCTCGCTCTGGCTCGACGCGCGGGGCGACCGGATGGAGGCCCCGTTCTTCCCCGGTTTCGACACGCTCGGCACGCTGAAACGCATCCTCTCGACAGGTCACGCGCACAGCTGGTTCATTCTGACCCAGTCGATCATCGAAAAGGAATTCGCCCTTTCGGGCAGCGAGCAGAACCCCGATCTCACCTCGGGCAAATGGCTGGCGGTCCTCCGCGAACGGCTGGGCAGGGGGGCGACCCGCGCGGTCGAGGCCTTCAAGGAGAAGGGCGCGGATTTCGTCGTGGCGCACGATCTCGAGACCCTCGTGTCGGGCATGAACGACCTGATCCCCGGCACCCCGCTCGACCCTGCCCATATCAGAGCGCAGATCGAGGCGCGCGATGCCGCCATCGACGCAGGCGCCGAAGATGCGCAGATCACGGCCATCCGCAAGGCCCGCCACTATCTCGGCGACAGGCTGATCCGCACGGCGAACCCCCACCGGCTGCTCGACCCGGCACAGGGACCGCTCATCGCCGTGCGCCTCAACATCCTCACGCGAAAATCGCTCGGCGGCCTGCATACCGACCTCGCTGCCCGTGTCCTGCGTCCCGACGGCACCCCCTTCCCCGGCCTTTACGCCGTGGGCGAGGCGGCGGGGTTCGGCGGTGGCGGCTATCACGGCTACAACGCGCTCGAGGGCACGTTTCTCGGCGGCTGCATCTTCTCGGGCAAGACCGCGGGCGAGAGCGTCTGACCCTTATCCCCTCTCCATTCCCCAAATATGGCGGGGGAGTCCTGTAAGGACGGGGGCAGAGCCCCCACTTCGGGAGCGCGCCCTACCGCCCGTGCGACATGCCCGATCCGGGCGCACCCGCACCCCGGAACGGGGTGCCACCGGCGCCCGCGGCGCGTGCGCGCCGCGGCACCGGATGCGGGGCAAGGCTCCGGTTTTCCCACCTTGCGCAGGTCATCCGACCCCTGCAGGCTCACCGAATGTGACGGCAGACAGGTTTCCCAATGCGCGCCATCGGCACACGGTTCCTCATCGTCGGGCTTCTCGCCCTCCTGATGTTCATCCCGCTCTTCTTCGTCTCGGCCGTCATCGACGACCGCGCGCAGTTCAGCCGCGAGACGATCCGCGAGGTTGGCCGCGAATGGGGCGGAAGCCAGCTCCTCTCCGGTCCCGTCCTCATCATCCCCGTCGAAGGGCCCGTAAGCTTTTCCGAGACCGTCGCCGTCACTGACCCCCAGACCGGCGAGACACGGCAGGAAAACCGCACCCGGACCGAGATCCGGCCCAAGGCGCCGGTCCACCTTCTGCCGGTCACCTTCGATCTCGACATCGCTACGCGGACCGAAACGCGCAGCCGGGGCATCTTCGATGTGCCCGTCTACACCGGCACGGCCGAGGCGCGTTTCGACTTCGACACCGATGCCGCGACGGGGCTTCTGGTCGATGCTGAGCGCCTTCTCTGGGATCAGGCCAGCCTGCGCGTCACCGTCTCCGAGAACCGTGCGCTGCGCGGCGAGACCCGGCTCATGCGCGACGGCGAGGCCCTGCCGCTCGAGCCGCGGGCCGACGGCGTCGCAGGCGTCACCGCCGCGCTCGGCGATCCGCGGAGCGGCGGAGCCTATACGCTCGCCCTCGGCTTCAACGGCGCATCCGATCTCAGCGCCACGCCCATGGGCCGCGACAGCACGGTCACGATGACCAGCGACTGGCCCCACCCCAGATGGGATGGTTGCCGCCCTCCCCAGACGGCATCGCAATATGCCAAGGTCGTGATGTTCAAAGCACGGAAGCGGAGAGGACGGCGAGATGATGGATACAATGATCGGGGTGGATCTGGCAAAGCGTGTTTTCCAACTCCACGGTGCGTCGACAGCTGGTGAGGTGAAGTTCCGCAAGAAGCTGACGCGCGACCAATTCCGGGCTTTCATGGCATCACAGCCCGCAGCGTTGGTCGTGTTCGAAGCCTGCGGGGCAGTGTCCTACGGCGTTCTCTAATCGCCACTGTCAACGTCTGATCTTTCTGCGCCTTGTCCTGCGTGCCGGGCTCTGGGGTTCTCTCCGCGGTCGCCGCGACGGACGCCGCATGTTTGCGTTTAGGGTTGGGTGGATCGAAGTGGTGTGCGCGGTCTTTGCCGCAGTCCCGGGAGCGATCTCACCCTCGCCGCGCGTCCCGGCTGGACGCATTCTGTCGTGCTGAGGGTCAGCGATGTTTTGGTTCAGGGAGGGTCGTGTCGCGAAGTTGGTGGAAATTTGAAGGCGGCGTAATCTCCGGGTGACTTGCAACCACCCAACCGGCGGCGGCAACCGCCAGGGAGATCACGCCATGAACCAGAATACCGACACTGCGAGCTTTGCGCTACTGGCCGGGGAGGCCGGGTTCGACCCGATCGAGGAGCGACTGCGGACCAACGTCCGGGCCACCATCGAGGCCGTGTTTGAAGAGGAGCTTGCCAGCTTTCTCGGCCGCCTTCGCTACGATCGGGGCGTCGGCCCCACCAAAGGGTACCGCCATGGGCACCGCGAACGGCAACTTACCGGCACCTTCGGGACGGAAACCGTGCGGGTGCCGCGCGCCCGGGTCGAGGATGAGACGGGCAAGGTGACGGAATGGCGGTCGAAGGCGCTGCCCCGTTACCAGCGGCTGACGAGGAAGGCGGAGGCCCTGATCGCCGCGGTCTACCTCGCCGGCACCAACACACGGCGGGTCAAGCGGGCGCTGTTCGGGCTGTTCGAGGGCGCCGTCAGCAAGGACGTGGTCAGCCGCGCCTGGCGCAAGGTGAAGGTGGACTGGGACGCCTGGTGCGCACGTTGCTTGGCCGATGAGGACATCGTCCGGCTGATCCTCGATGGCACCGTCATCAAGACGCGGCTGGATCGCAAGGCCACGAACATCTCGGTGCTCGCCGCCGTCGGTGTGCGCCGCGACGGGCAGAAGGTGCTGCTTTCCATCCGGAACATGGGCGGGGAGAGCACTTCGGCTTGGCGCCAGTTCCTCGACGATCTCGACAAGCGCGGCCTGAAGCGGCCCGAGTTCGTGATCGTTGATGGCGCCCCGGGGCTGGAGGCCGCGCTCGTTGCCTTGTGGGGTGAAGAGCTGCCGATCCAGCGCTGCACGGTTCACAAGCACCGCAACCTCCTGGCCCATGCGCCAAAGCACCTCCACGACGAGCTGACCGAGGACTACCGCGACATGATCTACGCCGACACCGCCGCCGAGTTGGAGAGCCGCCGCAAGGCCTTCCTGCGCAAGTGGCGGCTCAAGTGCCGAGCGGTGGCCGACAGCCTGGAGGAAGCTGGGGACAGGCTCTTCACCTTCACCCGCCTCGATCCGTCGCAATGGAAATCGGCCCGGACCACCAATGCCATCGAGCGCCTGAACGGGGAATTCCGCCGCCGCATCAAGACCCAGACCGTGCTGCCCTGCGCCGAGACCGTGCCGATGTTGCTCTGGGCGCTGCTCGCCTCCGGACAGATCCAGATGCGCAAGGTCGATGGCTGGGAAACCCTCTCTCAGCCCATTGAGCCGATGCCCCTTGACCTGGCCGCCTGAGAAACCGAACCTTCACATGCCCGGAGCACGCCGCCAGGGAATTTCCACAGCATTCGCGACACGACCTCAGGGAGCCTATGCCATCGCCGCTTCCCGGAAAGGTGTGTTCGTGCGCCACATGGCATGGAGCGTAACGGCCAGCTTCCGCGCCAGCGCAACTTTGGCCTTGCGTGGCCCTGTTCTCTCGGCAACCGCTTTGGCCCAAGCGCGCAGCCTTGTGTCACCAAGGTTCCGGCAGAAGAGCGCATTCGCCGCCTCGTAGAGGCACTTCCGGGTGAACCGATCCCCCCGTTTGGATAAGGTGCCGACCGTGTTTACCAAGAACCGGGACCGACTGCTGACCACCGAGATGTCGCGCAGGGTGATGGCGGCGATCCTGGCCCACCGCGAGGTGGCGCCGCTCTTGTCGGACGACCACTTCTCGGTCGATGGCACGCTGGTGAAGGCTTGGGCCTCGATGAAGAGCTTCCAACCAAAGGCCGATACGACCCCGCCTGACGACGAGGGGCCCGGCGATCCACCCGCCCCGAATGCCAGGCCCGAAACCGCGCTTTCCGAGACCCCAGCCAAGCCCGACCAGATGCCCCGCAACACCAAACCCTGCCGAAATGCCGAGGTCGACTTCAAGGGCGAGAAGCGCTCGAATGCCACCCATGCTTCGACGACCGACCCCGATGCGCGGCTCTACAAGAAATCCCCCGGCACGGGTGCGGTGCTTTACTTCATGGGCCATGCGCTGATGGAAAACCGCAACGGGCTGATCGTGCAGGGTGACCTGACCCAGGCCGACGGTCATGCAGAGCGCAAGGCAGCACTGGACATGGTCCATCGTCATTCCCCCGGATCGACCCGGCGGCTGACGCTGGGTGCTGACAAGGGATATGACGCGGCCGGGTTCGTGTCCGACCTGCGCCAAGCCTGCGTCACGCCCCATGTCGCCCAGAAATCGAGATATTCAGCAATCGACGGCCGAACCACCCGGCACGTGGGCTACGCTCTGTCCCAGAAGCACCGCAAGAAGATCGAAGAGGCGTTCGGCTGGGCGAAAACCGTCGGGGGCATGGCACAGACCATGTATCGAGGCATTGAACGCGTCCGATCCCGCTTCATCCTGACAATGACCGCCAACAACCTCGCAAGACTGCCCCGGTTGCTCGCTGTGTGACGCGGAAGAACCGCACCAGGCTCGTCTGTCGAACGCGCTGACAGACATCGCAATCCCCCCACCCAACCCCGACGAAGGGACAGCGTTCCGGATCACGGACTATTTCAGCGACCTGCCAAAATCAGCGCCGCCACCTCGGGCAGGTCGGGGTCGGCGGCTTCATCGGACATGGCGAAATTCGCGCTGATCGCATCGGCGGTCAGCTCGACATTGCGCGCGATGGTGGCGCCGGGGCCCGCGGGGCCCATGGTGACGCCGTTCACCACGAAATAGATCGAGCCCGCGTTGCCCGAGCGCAGAAGCGGCGCGGCCTCGGCCTCGGCCACGGTGTAGCTGTCACCGCGGTTCAGCGTGCCCTCGAA
>CBFIFZ010000115.1:0-9342 GCA_965661995.1 Roseicyclus sp. | reverse complement strand
ACCTCGAGAACATCCTGGATCCGGAGTGGCGCGCGCGGATGCAGGCGGCGCTGGTCGAGGGCATCCTGGATTGGGCCGAAGCGGATGCGGCGCGCATGGCGCTCGCGCGGCAGTAGGGGCCCAAGCCGCCCGGTCCGTCCGACCCCCCGGGCCCGCGGCCGGGGCGTGCACGCAATGGTGAGCGCGGCCGGGGCGGAAAGCCGCCCATTGGATTTGATCGGCACGGGCAGGACGGGTATAGACTGCGCAACAGGAACGGGCGGTTCTTCATGATCCGATTCATCATTGGGTTCTTCGGCGGGATCTTCACCGCCGTGACGCTCGGCATCATCGCCGTGGCCATCGGCGTGGGCGGCATTCTGTTCATGTATTCCCATGACCTGCCGGACCATGAGGCGCTGGCGAATTACACGCCGCCCACGATCAGCCGCATCTATTCCCGCGAGGGGATGATCGTCGACGAGTTCGCCGCCGAGCGGCGTCTGTTTGTGCCGGCCGAGGAAATCCCCGCGCTGGTGTCGCATGCCTTCGTCAGCGCGGAAGACCGGAATTTCTACGAGCATGGCGGCTACGACCCGCGCGCCATCGCCGCCGCCTTCGTCGAAGCGGTGCGAAGCCGCGGCCGCGACGTTCGCGGCGCCTCGACCATCACGCAGCAGGTGATGAAGAACTTTCTGCTCGACGGCTCGCGCACCATCGAGCGCAAGGTGCGCGAGATCATCCTGGCCGCGCGGATCGAGACGGCGCTGTCGAAGGATCGCATCCTCGAGTTGTACCTGAACGAGATCTTTCTCGGGCAGAATTCCTATGGCGTGGCCGCCGCCGCGCAGACCTATTTCAACGCCAATCTCGAAGACCTCACGGTCGAACAGGCGGCCTATCTCGCGGCGCTGCCGCAGGCGCCGTCGAACTTCCATCCGGTGCGCGATTACGAGCGTGCGATCAGCCGCCGCAACTACGTGCTGCGCGAGATGTTCGAGAACGGCTACATCTCCCGCGAGGAGATGGAGCGCGCGACCGACGTGCCGCTCGAGACGGTGCAGGGCGGCCATATCGAGCCCTTCCGCACCGCGCGCCCGCCGCGCAACTACTTCACCGACGAGATCCGCCGCCAATTGTCGGCGCAATACGGCGAGGATGAATTCTTCACCGGCGGCTATGCCGTGCGCGCCACGATGGACGAGGACCTGCAGCGTGTGGCCGAGCGCGCGCTGCGCCGCGCGCTGGAGCGCTACGACCGCGACCTGGGGCTGTGGCGCGGGCCTGTGGACCGGATCGAGCCTGCGCGCCTGACCGACGAGGCCGCCTGGCGCGAGGCGCTGGCCGAGGCAGATATCGCGCGCGACATCGACGGCTGGTTTCCCGCGGTGGTGCTGGAGGTCGGCGCGAGCGCCGCGCGCATCGGCATCGAAGGCGTGGAGGAGGACGACGACGGCCACTTCATCCCCGCCGAGGACGTGACCTGGGCGCGGCCCGTCGACGAAGACGGCAACCGCGGGCCGCAGGCGCGGGTGGCGGGCGATCTCCTGTCGGTGGGCGACGTGGTCCATGTGCGCGCCATGACGCGCGACAGCGACGGAAGCTTCCTGCGCTGGACGCTGCGGCAGGTGCCCGAGGTGCAGGGCGGGTTCATGGCGATGGACGTGAACACGGGCCGCGTGCTGGCGATGCAGGGCGGCTTTTCCTACCAGCATTCGAGCTTCAACCGCGCGACGCAGGCGACGCGGCAGCCGGGTTCCTCCTTCAAGCCCTTCGTCTTCGCCGCCGCGCTCGACAGCGGCTACAGCCCGAACACCATCGTGCTCGACGCGCCGATCGAGGTCGAGACCGGCGAGGGCATCTGGCGGCCGACGAATGCCTCGAACCAGTTCTACGGCCCCTCGCCGCTGCGCATCGGTGTCGAGTTGAGCCGGAACCTGATGACGGTGCGCCTTGCGCAGGATGTCGGCATGGAGACGGTCGCCCGCTACGCCGAGCGCTTCGGCGTCTATGACGACATGCAGCCCTTCCTGGCCAACTCCCTCGGGTCGCAGGAGACGACGCTGTTTCGCATGGTCGCGGCCTACGCGATGTTCGCCAATGGCGGCGAGCGGGTGGAGCCCACGCTGGTGGACCGCATCCAGGACCGCTGGGGCAACACCGTCTACCGGCACGACCAGCGGCTGTGCCCCGATTGCGAGCTCGCCTCGCTCGAGCCGGGTCTGGCGCCCGCGATCGTGTCGAACCGCGAGCGGGTGATGGACCCGATCACCGCCTACCAGCTGACCTCGATGATGCGGGGCGTCGTGGATCGCGGCACCGCGGCCTCCACCGTCAACCTGCCGGTGCCCACGGCGGGCAAGACCGGCACAACGAACGAGGCGCGCGACGTCTGGTTCGTCGGCTTCACCTCGTCGATCGCGGCGGGCTGCTACATCGGCTACGACCAGCCGCAGCCGCTGGGCCGGGGCGCCTCGGGCGGGGGGATGTGCGGGCCTGTCTTCAACGAGTTCATGCAAGAGGCGATCCGCGAATACGGCGGCGGCGCCTTCGAGGTGCCCGAGGGTGGCGTATTCTACCCGATCGACCGCTTCTCGGGCCAGCGTCTGCCGGATGGCGCGCAGGGCGCGAACGTGGTCTACGAGCTGTTCCGCGAGGGCGAGGAGCCCTATTTCGGCATCCTCTCCATCATTGATGGCGGATGGGGTATGGGATCGGACCTGCCGCTGATCAGCGGGGCCGAGGGCGTCCCGGGCTCAGGCGCCGTCAACGATGGCCAGACCGTGACGACCTCGACCGGCGAGGCGGCGCGCGTGCCGACCGGCACGAGCCTTGGCACGCTGAGCTCGGGCGGGCTTTACTGACACGGGCGGATGGTGGGCAGGATTGCCCGCCCTGCGGGGCGCGGTGGGCGGGATTGCCCCTGCGCCTGGTGAGGGGGGAAGCCCGGTGCCATGCCCGGCCCGCCGGGCTTGTGGCGCGCGGGCGGGCTGATATATCTCCGGGACCGAGCGACAGGAAGAGGCCGAGCCAGATGCGCGCCGAGACGCAAGCCAATATCGAGAAGATCCGGAAATCCCTGACCCTTCTGGGCCAGCGGATGGACATCGAGACCGCGCCGCACCGGCTTGAGGAGTTCAACGCGCGTGTCGAGGACCCGACGCTCTGGGATGATCCCGCGCGCGCGCAGAAGCTGATGCGGGACCGGCAGATGCTGGTCGACCGGATGGGCACCTACGATGCCATCAAGCGCGGCCTCGAGGATAATGCCGAGCTGATCGAGCTGGGCGAGATGGAGGATGACGCCGAGGTCGTCGCCGAGGCCGAGGCGGCGCTGGCCGAGCTGGTCGCGACGGCGGCGAAGAAGGAGCTCGAGGCGTTGCTCGACGGCGAGGCGGATGCCAATGACGCCTTCCTCGAGATCAACGCGGGCGCGGGCGGCACCGAGGCCTGCGACTGGGCGCAGATGCTGGCGCGGATGTATGTCCGCTGGGCCGAGGGCCGCGGCTTCGAGGTGGACCAGCAGGACATGAGCCCCGGCACCGAGGCCGGGATCAAGTCGGTGGTCTACCAGATCAAGGGTCTGAACGCCTATGGCTGGCTGAAGTCGGAATCCGGCGTGCATCGGCTGGTGCGGATCTCGCCCTTCGGCAAGGGCACGCGGGAGACGAGTTTCGCCTCCGTCTGGGTCTATCCCGTGGTCGACGACAATATCGAGATCGAGGTGAACCCCTCCGAGATCCGGATCGACACCTATCGCTCGTCTGGTGCGGGGGGCCAGCACGTGAACACGACCGACTCGGCGGTGCGGATCACCCACCTGCCGACGGGCATCGTGGTGACGAGTTCCGAGAAGTCGCAGCACCAGAACCGCGACATCGCCATGAAGGCGCTGAAATCGCGGCTCTACCAGATGGAGCTGGAAAAGCGCACGGCCTCGATCCAGGAGGCGCATGACAACAAGGGCGAGGCGGGCTGGGGCAACCAGATCCGCTCCTACGTGCTGCAGCCCTACCAGATGGTGAAGGACCTGCGCACGGGCTACGAGACGAGCGACACGGGCGGCGTGCTCGACGGCGATCTCGACGGGGTGATGGCGAGCGTTCTGGCGATGGACGTGTCGGGCAAGAGCCGGGCCGAGGCGCAGGCCGACTGATCCTCGGGCGCTTCGCGCCCGACCCGGCGTCGCCCTTGCTCGGGCCCCTGCGGGGCCGCTCGCGCGGGCGAGGGGGCCCGGTGGGGCGGGGTGCGCCCGGGTTGGCGGGCCGCGTTCGGGTGTCGGCTGCGGGAGCCTCCGGCGGGGATATTGGGACAAGGGAGAAGCAGGGGAGCGGTGCGCGATGGGAGAGCTGTGGCGCCTGGGGGCAACGGCCCTGAGCGGGAAGATCGCACGGCGGGAGCTGTCGCCGGTGGAGCTGATGCGCGATGTGCTCGGGCGGATCGACGCCGTGAACGGGCCGGTGAACGCCGTGGTGGCGCTGAGGGACCGCGAGGCGCTGATGGGCGAGGCGCGGCTGGCCGAGGCGATGCCGGCGGAGGGGTGGCTCCACGGCATACCGGTGGCGGTCAAGGATCTGATTGAAGTGAAGGGCGTCGTGTCGACCTCGGGCTCGCCGATCCTGAAGGGGCATGTACCGACGGTGGATGACGGCCTCGCGCGGCGCTTGCGGGCCGCGGGTGCGATCGTGATCGGCAAGACCAACGTGCCGGCCTTCGGCCTTGGCTCGCACACGGTGAACAAGGTCTACGGGGCGACGCGGAACCCTTATGACCTGTCGTTGAGCGCCGGCGGCTCTTCCGGCGGGGCGGCGGTGGCGTTGGCTTTGGGAATGCTGCCGGTGGCCGACGGGTCGGACATGATGGGGTCCTTGCGCAACCCGGCCGCCTGGAACAATGTCTATGGCTTCCGGCCCACGGCGGGCCTTGTGCCGGGCGAGGCGCGGGAGACCGTGTTCCAGCACCGGCTGTCCACCAACGGACCGATGGCGCGTGATATCGCGGATCTCGAGCGGCTGCTTGCGGTGCTTTCGGACGGGGCCTATCGCCCGGGCTTGGGCAAGGCGCCGCGGCGGCCGCGGATCGGCTGGCTGGGCGACTGGGGCGGGGCCTACCCGATGGAGGAGGGCATCCTTGCGCAGGCCGAGGTGGCGCTTGGCGTGATGGAGGGGCTCGGCTGGGAGGTGGAGCAGGTCAGCCCGCCCTATCCGGCCCGCGCGCTCTGGGAGGCCTGGGTCACGCTGCGGCAGTTCGCCGTGGCGCTCAGCCTCGGCGTTCATTGGCGCAACGAGGCCGAACAGGCGCTTCTGCCCGTGCAGGCGCGCTGGGAGGTGAGCCACGGCTTCGCGCTGAAGGGTGCGCAGGTGCAATGGGCGACCGAGACGCGCGCGGCCTGGCTCGCGGCGGCGCGTCGGATGTTCGAGGCCTATGACGCGGTGGTGCTGCCCTCGACGCAGGTCTGGCCTTTCCCGGTCGAAGAGCGCTGGCCGGAGCGGATCGGGGATGTCGCGATGGACAGCTATCACCGCTGGATGGAGGTGGTGGTGCCGGCAAGCCTTGGCGGTCTGCCCGCGCTGGGGATGCCCGCGGGGTTCAATGCGGCGGGCCTGCCCGCAGGCGTGCAGCTGATCGGCGCGCCCGGGGCGGATGCGACGATCCTTGCTTTGGGGCGCGCCTATCACGCGGCGACCGACTGGCCGGGGCAGAGGCCGCCGCCCGACCCCTGATCCCCCTTGGCGGGAAGCTTCGGGTCGGTCTACACTTCCCGCGGGAGGCGCGGCCTGATCGGGGAGGAGGGGCCATGAGCGACATGTCCGGGACGCCTCTGGCGCCCTCGAAACTGCCCGAGCTGCGCGAGATGGCGATGGGCGACATCGGCCACGCCCTGCGGGCGGGTCTGCGCGACTATTGGCGCAGGCCGATGATGGGGCTTTTCTTTTCCCACGTCTACGTGGTGGGGGGCTGGCTGCTCTACATCTTCTTCTTCGTGACCGACCAGATCTGGTGGGCGATCCCCATCACCGTGGGCTTCCCGCTGATCGGGCCGTTCCTTGCCGTCGGTCTCTACGAGGTCTCGCGGCGGCTGGAGGCAGGGCAGGTAGAGTGGAAGCGCAACGACATCTTCGGCGTGATCTGGCGCCAGCGCCTGCGGCAACTGCCCAGCATGGCCTGGGTGATCATCGTCTACTTCCTGTTCTGGTCCTTCTTCGCGCACATGCTGTTCGCGCTGTTCCTTGGGCCGTCGGCGCTGACCAATGTCACCACCTCCTACGCCTACCTGTTGCAGCCCGAGGGGCTGACCATGCTGCTGGTGGGCAGTGCCTTCGGGGCGGCCTTCGCTTTCGTGCTGTTCTGCCTCACGGCGGTGTCGCTGCCGCTTCTCCTCGAGAAAGAGCTGGATTTCGTCACCGCGATGCTGACCTCGATCGCCGTTGTGAAGAAGAACCCGGCCGTGATGCTGACATGGGGCTTCACCATCGCGGCGCTGACGTTCCTCGGCATGCTGCCGGGGCTTCTGGGGCTTTTCGTCGTGCTGCCGGTGCTGGGGCACGCGACATGGCACATCTACCGGCGCGCGCTGCAGAGCCTCGACTGATCCGCGCATGAAAAAAGCCGGGCGGCGTGCCCGGCTTTCCCGATGTCGAAACAAGCTGCGGTCAGGAGGACTTGGCTTCCGCCGGGGCGGGGCCTGCGGCCGCGGGGCGCGGCACCGAGGGTGCAGGCGCAGAGGGTGCAGGCGCAGAGGGCGCGCGCGGCGCCATGCCGGAGGAGGCGCCGGTCGACAGCGGGTCTTCGGCGCGCTGCACGGAGCCTTCGAAATGGGCGCCGCTCTCGATCGCGATGGTCTTGTGGATGATGTCGCCCTCGACGCGGGCGGTCGAGGTCAGGCGGACCTTGAGGCCACGCACCTTGCCGACGACACGGCCGGTCACGACGACGTCGTCGGCCACGATCTCGCCCTCGATATTCGCGCTTTCTCCGACGGTCAGAAGATGCGCGCGGATGTCACCCTGAACCGTGCCCTCGACCTGTATGTCGCCCGTGGTGCGCAGATTGCCGGTGATGGTGAGATCGGAGCTCAGCACCGAGGGGGCGGGTTTGGATTTCGGAGACGAGGAAGAAGAGGTCGACATGC
Organism: Roseicyclus sp.; assembly: GCA_965661995.1. GTDB lineage: Bacteria > Pseudomonadota > Alphaproteobacteria > Rhodobacterales > Rhodobacteraceae > Roseicyclus. The sequence goes on along the minus strand of CBFIFZ010000115.1, from coordinate 2,231 downwards.
TTGCTCCCGCATTGGGGCTGGATTTCTGTTCGGATTTGGCGGAGTCGCTGGCACTCTGGTCGGCGCCGGACGATTTCGGCCCTGGCTCGTTGATCTTTGATTTAGAAAACATCGCGTCCTGCCGTGATGAAGGTCATCGGGTTCACCGGGTCGCCATTGCGCCGCACCTCGTAGTGCAGGTGGGTCCCGGTACACCGTCCGGTGCAGCCCATATCACCGATATGTCCCCCGCGCGAGACCCTTTCGCCGCGGCTGACGTGCAGGCGGGTCATGTGCGCGTAGCGCGTGGTGATGCCGAAGCCGTGGTCGATCTCGACCATCAGCCCGTAACCGCTTTGCCTGCCTGCAAAAATCACCGTACCGTCGCCGCCTGCAACGATATGCGTGCCGCGCGCTCCGGCGAAATCGACACCGGCATGAAGCCGCCGACCGCCGTGGAACGGGTCGCTGCGGTAGCCGAAGCCTGAGGTGTTGCGATAGCTGCCGCGGACCGGGATGGAGAAGGGCAGTTGCTCGGCCGCGATGCGGTAGAGGTTCATCTCGTCCAGCGCACCCAGAAGCTCGTTGGCGCGCAGCGACATGGCGTCGGGTTCCTCGCCGCGGGTCGAGACGGCGATGGGCATCAGCGGGCCGCCCTGGCCGGAATAGGTCGCGCGGACCTGGCCGATCAGGCTGTCGGTCGACAGGCCCGAGGCCGAAAGCAGCCGGTCCAGCGGCTCCATCGACATCGCCACGGCGTCCTCGAGCTGGCGGAAGACGCGCTCCTGGCGCTCCTCGGCCAGCGCGGCCTCGAACTGGAGGCGGTCTATTTCCTGCGCCGCCTCGGCCATGAGGACGGCAGAGGTGTCACGCTGTCCGGCGGTCGCCTCGAGCGCGGAGGCGAGGCGCTCGACGGTGGTGTGAAGCTCGGCCTCGCGGGCGGCGGCGGTCTGGATGGTGCCGGTGTCGGCCCGAAGTTCGGATTGCAGCGTCGCCACCTGTTCGCGGGCGCTGTCGCGCTCGTCGATGGTGCGGCGGAGCGTCGACTGGATGACGTTGACGGCGGTTTCCAGCTCGCGGCGGCGCTCCTCGGATGTGAGCAGCCGCAGCTGCATCGCGGCCACCTGGTCCATCGCACCCGCGAAACGCTCCTGCGCCTGCACGGCTTCGGACGTGCGCAGCTCGACCTCGTCGGAGAGGGCGTTGAGACGCGTCTGGTACATGATCTGTTCGCGCTGTGCCTGGTCGCGCGCATTCCCGGCCGAGATCGTGTCGATGAGATAGACCGACGTGATGATCACCGACCACGACACGACCACTGCGAAGCCCGCGAGGATCGCGGCCTGGGTGGCTGGCCTGAGGCGGACGAACCGCGTGCCCTGGTCGGATTTCAGGAAAAGGCGCTGCTCGGGCAGGCGGGTTTCGAGTGCCGCGTTCAGGCGGCCCATCAGACGTGCTGTCACGTTCTTTGCCCCATGTTCCCCTCGTTCTTTATGGTCCGCACCGGGTGTCCCCGTCCGGTTGCGGCCCACTGAGGGAATACTTAAGGCCGCCGACTGCCTCAACAGAGTATCGGGATGTTGCCGAAAAAGCACCGAAAATTGCTCGATTCAGGCGAAAATCCGCCGATGTGGCCGAGCTCACTCGCTCAGGGGCCAGTAGAAATCTGGCGGCAGACCTGCCTCGGCGCGCTTTTCCTCGTTGAAGGGCGGCTTCAGCTGGCCGTGGAAATAGCGCCGGACAAGGGCGTGAAAGGCGTCCTTCGGGTCCATCTCGTGCCGTCCGCACAGGAAGTGGAACCACTTGGAGCCGTAGGCGACGTGGTGGACTTCCTCGGCGTAGATCACCTCCATCGCGGCGACGGCCTGCTTGGCGGCGAGGTCGTCCTTGGCGCGGCGGAAGATCTCGATCATGCCGGGCGTCACGTCGAGGCCGCGCGCCTCGAGCACCATGGGAACCACGGCGAGGCGGCCGATCAGGTCGTCGGCCGTGTCCTCGGCCGCACGCCACATCCCGGCATGGGCGGCAAGCGCGCCGTAATGGCTGCCCATCGCCTCGAGGCAATCGGCGATCAGGTTGAAATGCTTGGATTCCTCGTCGGCCGCGCGCACCCAGTCGTCGTAGAAGCCGGGCGGCATCGGCACTTCGGTGAAGCGCGCGATGATGTCCCAATGAAGATCGACGGCGTTCAGCTCGATATGGGCCACCGCGTGCGGGATGGCGATACGCCCCTCGGGCGTGCCGGGGCGGCG
>CBFIFZ010000114.1:0-9407 GCA_965661995.1 Roseicyclus sp. | reverse complement strand
ACGGCAGAGCGGCTGCTGCCCGAGAGCGCTGCAAGGGCCGTGTGATCCGCGGTCGATTCGACCCGTGTGTCACGAATGCCTGACAGGCGGGGCGCTCTTCGGGCTCAATCTTTTGCAAGAAAGATACCGTCCTAGCCTGCAGAGGCCCGCACTGAAAAGTTTACAGTTGAGGTTGTAAACTTGACGTGACACTCTTTTCCCATGGGACCGGTCCGTCGCCCCGGCCAGGCCCCTGCAGAGGCGCGGCATTCCGCCCGCCAGTCACACGTAAGAAAGGAGGGGCGGAGGATGTCCGACGATCCCGATAAGGTCTGGCCGACCGGTCTGACCCTGAAAGAAGCAGAAGAGGTACACAGCTACCTCATCGACGGCACGCGCGTTTTCGGCGCGATCGCGCTTTTGGCGCATGTGCTGGTCGCCGTGTCCACGCCGTGGCTCGGCTGAAGGGAGACACATCATGAACAATGCGAAGATGTGGCTCGTCGTGAAGCCTACAGTCGGCGTTCCGCTGTTCCTCGGTGCCGTGGCCGTCGGGTCCTTTGCCGTGCATGTCGCGGTGCTGACCAACACCACCTGGGTGGCGGATTTCCTCTCCGGCAGCTCGGCTGGGGGCGAAACCGCGGCGCTTGCGACCGAACAGGCCATCCTGCCCGCATCGGGCGAGGCGGCGGCAGAGCTTCCGATGTATATCGAGGCCAATGCCGACGGCACGCAGTCGATGCGCGTGATCCTTCCCGATGGCCGGACCGCGACCCTCGTCGTGGACGACCTCACCACGGCGGCGCTCCTGCAATAGGGCGGGACGATGCCGAACGACCCTGACACACGGGTCGGAGGCCGCGGGTCATCCCGCGCCCCCGACCCGACCCCGGACCGTGCCCGGTGACAGCACGGGGTGACCCCCGTTAGAGATATGTCCAGCCTCCGAGACACAGCGCTCCGCAAGATCCAGACCATCGGCCCGCGCTACATGCCCTTTGCGGATGTCGCGACCGAGGCAGTGCCGCTGTCGCGCCTGCTCCGGCTGTCGCTGTTCCAGGTGACGGTCGGCATGGCGCTGGTTCTGCTGGTGGGCACGCTCAACCGCGTGATGATCGTCGAACTGGCCGTGCCGGCCACGCTGGTGGGCGTGATGATCGCCCTGCCGCTGGTCTTCGCGCCGTTCCGGGCGCTGATCGGCTACAAGTCCGACATCCACAAATCCGCCCTCGGATGGCGGCGCGTGCCCTACATCTGGAAGGGCACGATGCTGCAATTCGGGGGCTTTGCCATCATGCCCTTCGCGCTGCTGGTGCTGTCCGGCTACCAGGAAGCGGCCGATGCGCCGGTCTGGATCGGTCGCGCCGCCGCGGCGCTGGCCTTCCTGCTGGTGGGGGCCGGGGTCCATACGGTGCAGACCGTGGGCCTTGCATTGGCCACCGACCTCGTCGAGGTCGAGGAACAGCCCAAGGTCGTGGGCCTGATGTATGTCATGTTGCTTGTCGGCATGATCGGCTCGGCGCTCGTCTTCGGCTGGCTGCTGGACCCCTATACGCCCGGCAAACTGGTGCAGGTGGTGCAGGGCGCGGCGGTGGTGACCGTGGCGCTGAACCTTCTGGCGCTCTGGAAACAGGAGCCACGTGACCGCGAGCGTGCCGCCCGCGTCGAGACGCACCCCGAGTTCCGCGATGCCTGGCGCATGTTCGTCGAGGGGCGCACGGCCGTCGGTCTCCTGGTCGTGATCGCGCTGGGGACCATGGGCTTCGGGATGGCCGACGTGGTGCTGGAACCCTATGGCGGGCAGGTGCTGGACATGTCGGTGGCGATGACCACGCGGCTGACGGCGGTCCTTGCGGGCGGCGGGCTGATCGGCTTCGCCATCGCGTCGAAGGTCCTGCTCGACGGGCGTGCGCCGCTGGACGTGGCCTGGTGGGGGACGCTGATCGGCATTCCCGCCTTCCTTCTGATCATCGCCGCGGGGCCGATGGCCGAGACGCCGATGTTCGTCATCGGCATCGCGCTTGCGGGCCTGGGCGCGGGGCTTTTCGGCCACGGCACGCTGACGGCCACGATGCGCAGCGCGCCGCGGGCCCAGGTGGGCCTTGCGCTTGGCGCATGGGGCGCGGTGCAGGCCACGGCGGCCGGTGTGGCCGTGGCACTTGGCGGCGTGATCCGCGACGTGATCGCCGGCCTGCCCGGCGCCGAGACCTTCCGCCCCGAGGCGCCCTATACCCCCGTCTTCACGCTGGAACTGGTGCTACTGGTGCTGGCCGTGGGGGCGATCATCCTCATCCGCCGCAGACAGGCGCGACTTTCCCAGACCATGAGCTATACTGAATCCCGGCAGGGACGACCGGACAGGCCCGCCGCATTGACAGAGCCCCAGCCGCGCGACAGGCGGCCAACAGGAGGAGAGCCCCATGACGACGGTCGTCTCACGGCTTTATGACTCGGTCGAGGTCGCCAATGGCGTCGCCGACCAGCTGCGCGCGGAAGGATTTCCCGACAGCACGATTTCGGTGATCACGGCCGCGGACGCGGGCGAGATCATGAAGGCCCGCGTCAGCGAACGCGCGGCCAATGCCTATTCCAAGGCGATGACCGGCGGACAGGCGGTGTTTGTCTGCCGCGCGCCCTTCACGCCGTTCGGCGCCGCGCGCCGCGCGATGGAGGTGGCCGACGGCACGCCGATGGTCGATGCGGGCATCGGCAAGGCCAATGAATACCTGCGCGAAGAGGCGCAGTTGGAGAACCTCAACCCCAGCATCCTGCTCAATCATCCGCTGATGATGACGCGCGACGATTATGTCGGCTCGGGCTGGTCCGAGTGGCGCGCGACCCATGCGTTGGGCTGGGACACGGTCATTCGCCGCCGCGAAGCGCCGAAGAACATCATCCGCGGCGGGCGTTACATGTCGCGCAGCTTCTGGCCGGGCAAGCTGCTCAGCAGCAAGCCGCGCAAGTCGAGCGTCTATTCGGGTGGGAAGCTTTTCCTCAGCTCGAAGCGCTCGGTCTCAACGCCGAAGAAAAGCTCGATCCTGAGCGGGCATCCGCGGATCAGCGAGAAATTCGGCTTCAAGACCATCTCCGAGCGCCGCTAGGCAGCGGTCTGGCGACAGGAAAAGGCCGGGCAGGGAGCCCGGCCTTTTTTTTCACCGGGCTGTCACTCGGCGGCGGCGCGCTTGGGCAGGACCCAGTTCGGCCGCGCAAAATGGCAGGTGTAGCCATGTGGGATGCGCTGGAGGTAATCCTGATGCTCCGGCTCTGCATCCCAGAAGGGGCCGACCGGCTCCACCTCGGTGACGACGCGACCCGGCCAGAGGCCCGAGGCCTCGACATCCGCGATCGTGTCGAGCGCGCAGGCCTTCTGCGCCTCGTCCACGTAGTAGATGGCCGAGCGGTAGGACATGCCGATATCATTGCCCTGCCGATTCTTCGTGGTCGGATCGTGGATCTGGAAGAAGAACTCGAGGATCTCGCGGTAGCTGATCACCGATGGGTCGAAGATGATCTCGATCCCCTCGGCGTGGGTGCCGTGGTTGCGGTAGGTCGCGTTCGGCACATCGCCACCGGTGTAGCCCACGCGGGTGGCGATCACGCCGGGCTTGTGGCGGATCAGCTCCTGCATGCCCCAGAAACAGCCGCCGGCCAGAACTGCACGTTCACTCATGCCACATCCTCCACTTGATCCAGGTAATCGCCGTAGCCTTCAGCCTCCATGTCGTCGCGGTGGACGAAGCGGAGCGAGGCCGAGTTGATGCAATAGCGCAAGCCGCCGCGGTCGCGCGGCCCGTCGGGGAAGACGTGGCCGAGGTGGCTGTCGCCATGGGTCGAGCGCACCTCGGTGCGGATCATGCCGTGGCTGAGGTCGCGCAGCTCGTTGATATGCGCAGGCTCGATCGGCTTGGTAAAGCTGGGCCAGCCGCAGCCGCTGTCGTACTTGTCGGACGAGGCGAAGAGCGGCTCGCCCGAGACGATGTCGACATAGATCCCCGGTTCCTTGTTGCCGAGGTATTCGCCGGTGCCGGGCCGCTCGGTGCCCGAGGCTTGCGTCACGCGGTATTGCTCGGGCGTGAGCCGGGCAATCGCGTCGGGGTCCTTGGTGTAGCGCGTCATGGCCTCTCCCGTCATGGTCTGTGCAGCAGAATATGGGGGCGCGGCGCGGTCTGTCCAACGCATCATGCGATCACGAAAAAGCGCTTCGCGAGGGGGTCGCGAAGCGCCGGGATCGGGCTTATCTCTGTGAGGGTAGGGCGGTCAGCCGCCCCAAGTGCGGACCGGGCCGCAGTCCATGTGGACGAAATTCGAGCGCGAGTAGCGGCCGACGCCGCCCGCGTTGCAGGCGCGTGCAGCCTGGTAGATCTGGTTGACCGAGCGCGAGTTGACGCGCAGGTCCGCGGCCTCGCCCTGCATGTGGAGCGAGTTGCGCGCCACGCCCGAGGACCGGCGGCGCAGCATCGCGTTGGTCTCGGGGCTGCGGTAGCCGGAGAGCAGCGTGTAGGGCTCGGAGGTTTCCAGAAGGCGGTGCGCCGCGGTCATGATGTCGACGGTGCGGATGTCGATTGCGCGGACCTGATCGTTGCGCCAGTCGCGCATGAAGTAATTGATCTCTTCGAGGGCGGGCGCGATGTAGTCACCTTCGATCCAGTAGATCATGTCGATGCTTTCGCCGGCACGGCCGTTGTGCATCTTGATGCGGCGAACATCGCCCGCGCCGCGCAGCAGGCCGGTGGCATTGGCCATCACGGGCGCGGCGGTCACGGCTGTCGCGGCAAACGCGCGGAGGAGCGCGCGGCGCGAAAAGTTCGTATCGGTCATTGGTCAGGTTGCCCCTTGTCTTGCCCGTTCAGTCAGCAGCCAGCTTCTTCTGAAGCCTGTTATGCGATTTGCGTGCCATCCCCACGAACGCTGTGGGAGGAATGACACAATCGAAACAAATTCGGAAGGGGCTGGTGCGGCACCTCGTGGATTGGCGCGGAAAATCGGCAAGTTTCCGCCGCTTGGCGCGAATCCCTTGGCCGAAACCCGCGCCGTCCTGCCGTGATTGCCGGGCCTGTGAGGGACCGGCGCGGGGCCGGGTCAGGCCCGGAGGTCGGCAAAACCACCATTGCGCCGGGGAAACTAATGGAAAAGACTTGCGAAAACGTGAATAGACACCCTGACGGTTTCAATTGCACCCTGTATGAACAGACCATGACGCTGCCCAGACCGACCGAGGACGCCCGATGACGTTTCGCTTCGCACGCATTTCCCTGATTTCCGCCGCGCTGGCCGTGGCTCCCCTGGCGATTGCGGCCATTATGCCGCAGCCGGTGCAGGCGCAGGCGTTCTCCGCGCTGCGCCAGGCCATCGCCGAGGCCGCGGCCTCGGACGAGAGCCTTGTCGCCTTCTATCGCGACCGCGATTTCGAACCGGTCTGGACCGTGTCCGAGGCCGCCGACCGGCGCAACGCGCTGCTGCGCGCGCTCGAGCAGGCGGGCAACCACGGGCTGCCCACCGACCGCTACGACCTCGAGGGGCTGCGCGAGGCGTTCCGGGGTGCCACCAACCCCTACCTGCGCGGGCAGGCCGACGTGATGGCCAGCCGCCTGTTCCTGCGCTACGCGCATGACGTGCATGGCGGGTTCCTCGACCCGGCCGAGATCATTCCCGACATCTTCCAGGACCAGCCGCATCGCGACCCCTATGCGCTGATGTCCGAGTTCCTGGAGAGCAACCCTTACGAGTATATCGCCAGCCTGCCGCCGCAAAGCGCCGGTTACACGCGGCTGATGCGGATGAAATTCGAGCTGGAGGAACTGGCGGCGACGGGCGGCTACGGCCCGCGGGTGCAGGCCGGCAGCCTGCGGTCGGGTGATACCGGGCCCGCTGTGATCGCGCTGCGCGACCGGCTGATGCGGATGGGCTATCTCGAGCGGTCGGCGACGGCGGAATACGACGCGACGCTGCAATCGGCGGTCGTGGCCTTCCAGTCGAACAACGGGATCGAGGCCGATGGCGTCGCCGGGGCCTCGACCATCGCGGCGGTCAATCGCTCGGTCGAGGATCACTGGAACGAGGTCATCCTCGCGATGGAGCGGCACCGCTGGCTGAACGACGGCGAGTTGCACGACCGGCTGATCTTCGTGAACCTCACCGATTTCCACACCCGCGTGATCGACGATGGCGAGGTGACCTTCGTCACCCGTTCGGTGATCGGCGCGCGTGACCGCCAGACGCCCGAGTTCTCGGACGAGATGGAGCACATGGTCATCAACCCGTCGTGGTGGGTGCCCCGGTCCATCGCGCGGCGCAGCTACATCCCCAATATCCTTGCGGGTCGCGGCAGCTACCTGCAGCTGATGGCGAACGGGCGTGCGGTGAACCCGGCGAGCGTGGACATGAGCCGCTACACGGTCAACAACTTCCCCTTCGACCTGCGCCAGCCGCCGGGGCCGCGCAACGCGCTGGGGTCGGTAAAGTTCATGTTCCCCAACCGTCACGCGATCTACCTGCATGACACGCCCGAGCAGCACCTGATGGACCGCCCCGTGCGGGCCTATTCCTCGGGCTGCATCCGGTTGGCCGATCCGCACGAGTTCGCATATCACCTGCTCGAGCGTCAGACGGATGACCCGGTGGGCCTGTTCCAGGGCATCCGCGCGACGGGCGAGGAGACCTATGTTCACCTCGACGAGCATATCCCCGTGCACCTGACCTACTGGACCGCCTGGGTCGAGAGCGATGGCCGGCTGCAGACCCGTGACGACATCTACGGGCGCAACGCGATCCTCAGCCGGGCGATCCAGTCGCGCGGGGTGGTCATGCCCGAGGTCACCAGCTAAGCCTGTCCCCCGCGGGAGAGGCGTTCAGCGGGGGCGGCCATGACGGGCCACACGATCAGGGAATTGGCGCGCGCGCTGGGGGCCGAGGCCTTCGGCGCGCTCGATCTTGTTGTGACGGGCGTGGCCGAACCTTCGGCGGCCGGTCCGACGGACCTCGCCATGGCGATGAGCCCGCGCTACGCCGAGGGGCTTGCGCAGGGCGCGGCGCGCGCCGCCGTGATCGGTGCGGGCATGGACTGGCAGGCGCTTGGGCTGGAGGCGGCCATCGTCGCGCCGCGCCCGCGGCTGGCCATGGCGGGGGTCACGCAGGCGATGGATGCCGGGCCGCGGATCGCGGCGGGGGTGCATCCGACGGCCATCATCGACCCTTCGGCAGAGATCGGCATCGGCGCCGCAATCGGCCCCTTCGTCGTGATCGGCGCGGACGTGGTGATCGGGCAGGGCGCGCGGATCGCAAGCCATGTCTCCATCGCAGAGGGCGCGCGCATCGGGGATGACGCGCTGATCCTGCAAGGGGCGCGCGTGGGCGCACGGGTCGTGATCGGAGATCGCGCGATCCTTCAACCCAATTGCGTGATCGGCGGCGACGGGTTCAGCTTCGTGACACCCGAGGCGAGCCAGGTGGAAACCACCCGCGCCTCGCTTGGCAAATCCGACGCCGCGGTCGCCCCGCAAAGCTGGACGCGCATCCATTCGCTGGGGTCGGTCCGCATCGGTGACGACGTGGAGATCGGGGCGAATGCCACCATCGACCGCGGCACGGTCGCCGACACGCTGATCGGGGATGGCACCAAGCTCGACAACATGGTCCATGTCGGACACAACTGCCGCATCGGGCGCGACTGCCTGCTCTGCGGACAGGTGGGCATCGCAGGCTCGGTGACGGTGGGCGACCGCGTGGTGCTCGGCGGGCAGACCGGGGTGGCCGACAACCTCGATATCGGATCGGACGTTGTCACCGGTGCCTCCACCATTATCCTGTCGACCGTGCCGCCCGGCCGCGCGCTGCTGGGCTATCCGGCGGTGCGGATGGAAAGCCAGGTCGAGATGTACAAGGGCCTGCGCCGCCTGCCGCGGCTGGCCAAAGCGGTCGCAGAGCTGCAGAAAGCCGTTTTCAAGAGCGACAAGACCCCTTAGATGACCCCGTGACCAGACGGGGTGTGAGCATGGCCGAGACTGTCCGCGACAAGGTGATCGAGATCATTGCCGAACAGGCGGTGTTGGAGCCGGGCGACGTGACGATGGACGCAACGCTGGAGGACCTCGGCATCGACAGCCTCGGGCTGGTCGAGTCGATCTTCGCGATCGAGGAAGCCTTCGACATCCAGGTGCCCTTCAACGCCAACGCGCCGCAGGAGAGCGAGTTCGACATCTCTTCGGTCGCCGCGATCATCGGGGCGGTCGAAGCTCTGCTCGCCGAGCAGAAGGGCGGCTGACCCGCCATGCGCCGCGTCGTCATCACCGGGCAGGGCACGATCAACGCGCTCGGCCATGACGTGCCCGCGACGCTGGAGGCGATGCGAGAGGGGCGCTGCGGCATCGGCGAGCTCGAGCTGCGGGACGTCGAGCGGTTGAGCGTCCGCATCGGCGGGCAGGTCAAGGGCTATGACCCCGACGCGCTCTTCAACCGACAGCAGATCGCGCTTTACGACCGCTTCACGCAATTCACGCTCATCGCCGCGCACCAGGCACTGGACGGGGCCGGCCTGACCTTCGCGGGCGAGCTGGCGACGCGCTCGGGCGTGGTGCTGGGCACCGCGGGCGGCGGCGTGAACACCTGGGACGAGAATTACCGCTCGGTCTATGAAGAGGGGAAGAACCGCGTCCATCCCTTCGTCGTGCCGAAGCTGATGAACAACGCGGCCGCCAGCCATGTCAGCATGGAATGGAACCTGAAGGGCCCCAGTTTCTCGGTCGCCACCGCCTGCGCCTCGTCCAACCACGCGATGGGGCTCGCGTTCCAACTGATCCGCGGCGGCGTGGCCGACGTGATGGTGACGGGCGGCTCCGAGGCGATGCTGAGTTTCGGCGGCGTGAAGGCCTGGGAAGGGCTGCGCGTCATGTCCAAGGACGCCTGCCGCCCCTTCAGCGCCAACCGCAACGGCATGGTGCAGGGCGAGGGCGCGGCCGTCTTCATCTTCGAGGAGTATGAGCACGCCCGCGCGCGCGGAGCAGAGATCCTGGCCGAAGTCGTGGGTTTCGCCATGACCTCGGACGCCGCCGATATCGTCATGCCGTCCAAGCAGGGCGCGGCGCGCGCCATGCGCCGCCGTGGCCGATGCCTTCGGTCCGCATGCCGATGACCTGATGATCTCGTCCACCAAGTCGATGCATGGCCATCTGATCGGCGGGACCGGCGCGGTGGAGCTGCTGGCATGCATCATGGCGCTGAAGGACGGGGTGATCGCGCCCACGATCGGCTACGAGGAACCCGACCCGGAATGCGCGCTCGACGTTGTCCCGAACGAGGCGCGCGAGGCGAAGGTCGAGGCCTGCCTGTCCAACGCCTTTGCCTTCGGCGGGCTGAACGCGGTCCTGGCCCTGCGCCGCGCCCCTTGAGCTTGCCGTGACTCGCAAAACGACCCGACCGGTGTGCCGGTCGGG
>CBFIFZ010000113.1:0-9438 GCA_965661995.1 Roseicyclus sp. | reverse complement strand
GGTGATGCGACCGATGCGGCAGCCGGGGCCGGGCGCGAGCTGGACGGCCAGCGTCGCGGCCTCGATGCCATCGCCGAGGACGGCGTGAGCGTAGCGCGTGGTGGGGTCCTCAAACCAGGCGGCGACGGGGCCGTCCTGCGCCTCGGCGCGGGTCAGCGACCCGTCCATCGCCACGCCTTGCCACGGCGGGGCATCGCAGGCCGCCGCGCCAAGGGTACCGGCCAGCCACAGGCCCGCCGCCAGACAGGCGCCGCGGGCGGGACGCGGACAGGGGCGCAGCGAGAGGCGCGGCGCCACCGGCACCGGTCAGATCTGCTTTTCGGGCATCTGCACGACGAGACCGTCGAGCGCGTCGGACACCTTGAGCTGGCAGGTCAGGCGCGAGCGCGTGGTGTCGGGCTGGTAGGCGAACTCCAGCATGTCCTCTTCCATCGGGTCGATCTCGGGCAGCTTGGCGACCCAGTCGGGGTGGACATAGACATGGCAGGTGGAACAGGCGCAGGCGCCGCCGCAATCGGCCTCGATGCCGGGGATGTTGTTGTCGCGCGCGCCTTCCATCACGGTCAGGCCGTTGGGCACGTCGACCACATGCTCGGTGCCGTTGTGCTCGATATAGGTGATCTTCGCCATCTCTTGCCTTTCCTCATCCGGGGCCGCTGTCGCGCGTTCGGGTGTAGGTAATATGAGCGCCCCCCGCTTTCCAGCCCGAATTGCCGGGCTTGCGCGGATGTGAGGATGTTCTACATTCGTTCCGCATGGAGCCCGCCGTTCACCCCCCCGGCTGGCCGCGCCCGCCCGCGTGCCTGCCCCATCACCTGCTGCACCTGCCGCCCGAGGGGGCGCGGGTTGCCGTGGCGGGGCTTGTGCTGGTGCGGCAACGGCCGGGCACGGCCAAGGGGGTGATCTTCGTGACGCTGGAGGACGAGTTCGGGGTCTGCAACGTGGTGGTCTGGCAGAAGATCTACCAGCGCTTCCGCCGCGCGGTGATCGCGGGGCGGCTTCTGCGGGTGACGGGCCGGGTGCAGCGGCAGTCCGGCGTGACCCATGTCGTCGCCGAAGTGGTCGAGGATATCTCGGACATGCTGGACGAGTTGGTGCGCCTGCACGAGCCGACGCGCGCGGCCGATCAGCCCTGAACACGCGCGCGCTTTCCCGAAGCGGGAAACCCGTGTATCCTGCCCGGAACAACAAGACAGGCAGGACGGGCAGTCCATGCGCATCGTGATCCTTCTGGCCGGTCTCTCGGCCCTGTCGGCCTGCGTGCCGGCCTCGGAGCGGAATGCCTTCGCGGCGCCGCTGCGGGTCAGCGAGGGTGCGATCGAGGTGACCCGCGGGACGGGGCCGCCGGATGCCGACCCTTCCGCCTGCTATGCCAACGAATCCACGCCCGCGGTGATCGAGACCGTGACCGAGCAGGTGATGCTCCAGCCGCCGCAGATCGCCAGCGATGGCACCGTGCGCGAACCGGCGGTCTTCGTGACCGAGACGCAGCAGCGCATCGTCGAGGAACGGCGCGAGCTGTGGTTCGAGATCCCTTGCCAACTGCAGCGTGGCGACCCGGATTTCATCGCGTCGGTACAGCGCGCGCTGGCGACGCGGGGGCTTTACCTCGGGCCGGCGACGGGGGTGATGAACCGGCGCACGATGCGCGCGGTGCGCGATTTCCAGGCGCCGCAGGGGCTGGACAGCGGGATCCTGTCGCTGGCCGCGGCGCGGCAGCTGGGGCTTGCGCTCTGGAATCCCGAGCTGGCCTCGGGCGACGGCCGCGGCTGAGCCGCCACGCCCTGAGCCGCGCCGGACATGGAAAACCCCGCGCCGGAGCGCGGGGTTTTCCGGTTCTCGCCGGGGTCGGTCAGTCTTCGAGGCTGAGGGCCACGAAACGCGGGTTTCCGTCGCGGCGGATCAGCAGAAGGATGGATTTCTGCCCGTTCTCCGTCGCGGTCTCGACCCGCTCGCGGAAATCGGCGACATCGGCCACGGGCTGTTGTGCGACCTCGGTGATCACGTCGCCGGCCTGAAGGCCCTTGGTCGCCGCATCAGATGCGGGATCGACGGCTTCGATCAGCAGGCCGCCCGCGATGCTCTGCACGCCGAGGCTTTCGCGCATCTCGTCGGTGAGCGGCACAAGGTCCATCCCCAGCACCTCGGACGAGGCAGGCGCGACCGGCGCGCCGTCCGGCGTGGTGCCACCGGCGCCTTCGGCCGTCTCGCGGCGGCCCAGCGTCACGCGCAGGGTCTGGGTGTCGCCGTCGCGGAACACCAGCAGGCGCACGGTCTGCCCCTCGGCGCTGTCGCCGACGATGCGGACAAGCTCACGGGTGTCCGCGATCTCTTCGCCGTCGAAGGACAGGATGACATCGCCCACCTCGACGCCGCCTTCGGAGGCCGGGCCTTCGGGCACGTCGGTGACCAGCGCGCCGCGCGCTTCCTCGAGGCCGAGGCCCTCGGCGATGTCGGGGCTGACGTCCTGGATGCGGACACCGAGCCAGCCGCGGCGGGTCTCGCCGAATTCGCGCAGCTGATCGACGACGTTCGTCACCACGGCCGAGGACATGGCGAAGCCGATGCCGATCGAGCCGCCGGTGGGCGACAGGATCGCGGTGTTCACGCCGATGACCTCGCCCGCGAGGTTGAAGAGCGGGCCGCCCGAGTTGCCGCGGTTGATGGCCGCGTCGGTCTGGATGTAGTCGTCATAGGTGCCCGAGAGCGCCCGGCCCGAGGCCGAGACGATGCCGACCGACACCGAAAAGCCCTGCCCCAGCGGGTTGCCCATGGCCATGACCCAGTCGCCCACGCGCATCACCTCGCTGTCGCCGAAGGGGACGAAGGGCAGCGGCTCGTCCGCTTCGACCTTCAGAAGTGCGATGTCGGTGTTGGGATCGGTGCCGATGATCTCGGCTTCCAGCTCGAAGCCCGCGCGAAACTCGATGATGATCTCGTCGGCGCCCTCGATGACGTGGTTGTTCGTCACGATGTAGCCATCTTCCGAGATGACGAAGCCCGAGCCAAGTGCCTGGCTGCGGCGCGGGGCGCGCTCGGGGTTCTGGCGGTCGAGGAACTCGTTGAAGAAATCCTCGAGCGGCGAGCCCTCGGGCACCATGGGGGCCGGGCCGCCCTGGCGTCCGGCCACGATGGCCGAGGTGGTGATGTTGACGACCGAGTCGCCGACCTGGTCCACGAGATCGGCAAAGGTCGCGGGCGGCGCGGATTGCGCGCGGGCCTGCTGCGCCGTGGTGATGGTGGCGAGGATCACCATCGCGGAGATCAGGAGCGCGAGCGCCGCGCGGTAGATCGCCGGGCCGTTGGTGACCTGGCGGGTCGCGGCCAGCGCGGGCACGGCGCGGCGCGGTGCGATATATCGGGCCTGTTGGATCGTCACGAACTTCCCTCCTGTCCAAGCCTGGATCGGGCGGCTGCGATCCCGCCCCTGCCCCCTTCATATTTGCCCCCGGCGGGCACGTATCAATGCCGGGCGTGCAGGTTACGGGCGGGCAATCCGTAACATCGTCGTGACATATCGTAACGCGATCCCGCGCGAAGGCCAGAAGATGTGCGTGCGGCGGGCCTGGCGGCGCGTCGTGTCAGACGCCCGCGCTGATCGCGAAGGAGATGAGCACGGCGCCGAGCGTCATGGCCCCCAGCCCGATCAGGCGGCGGGTTTCGACGGGGATGGATTGCATGAGCCGCAGCAGGTCCTCGAGACGCGAAGGGGCCAGTGCGAACACCAGCCCCTCGATCACAAGCACCATGCCCAGACCCAAGACGAGGATCAGCAGCATGAAGCCGCCTCCGTCAGCGGCCGGATGGACCGGCGCCGCCGGCACCCGACAGATACTCGAAGAACTCGCTGTCGGGAGAGATCACCATCGTCGAGTTCTGCTGGCGCAGCGCACGTTCGTAGGCTGTCATCGACCGGTAAAATTCGAAGAACTCGGGGTCCTGACCAAAGGCCTCGGCAAAGATCCGGTTGCGCTCGGCGTCGGCCTCACCGCGGATGATCTCGGCCTCGCGGCGGGCTTCGGACACCAGTTCGACCACGGTCCGGTCGGCCTGCGCGCGGACGCGCAGCGCGGCCTCTTCACCGCGGGCCCGCTCGTCCGTGGCCTCACGCTCACGCTCGGCGCGCATCCGCGCGAAGGTCGCTTCGAGGTTCTGGGCGGGCAGGTTGGTCTGCTTCAGGCGCACGTCCAGCACCTCGAGCCCCAGCGGAACGGCCTGAGCCCGGGACAGTTCCGTGATGCGCTGCATCAGCTCTGCACGGTCTGCCGACAAGATGGTGTTCGACGTCACACCCTCGGAGCCGAGAACGCCACGGATCTGCGGATTGAGGATACCCTCGAGCCGCGCCTCCGCGAGGCGCATGCCACCATCGCCGACGGCCTGCCGGAACTGGACGACATCGGCGATACGGTACCGCGCGAAGGCATCGACCACGAGACGGCGGTCGTCCGAGGGCGTAACCTCGATCGGGGTGGTGTCCAGCGACAGGATGCGATCGTCATAATAGACCACTTCCTGAATGAAGGGGATCTTGAAGTTGATGCCCGGCACTTCGATCACCTGGCGGATCTGACCGAACTGCAGCACCAGCGCACGTTGACGTTCATCGACGACGAAAACCGAGCTCAGCAGCACGGCGAAGCCGAGCACGACGACGGGAATGAGATATGTGATCCGGCGCATCAGTTCGAACTCCCGGTCGTGGTGGTCGTGGTGGTGCCCGCGGGATTGCGGCGCAGCTGGTCGAGCGGCAGGTAGGGCACGACGCCCTGCTGACCGCCTTCGCCGCCCTGGTCGAGGATCACGAGATCCACGTCACCCAGAACCCGCTCCATCGTCTCGAGGTAGAGGCGTCGCCGCGTGACCTCGGGGGCTTCGCTGTATTCGGTGAGAACCGACAGGAAGCGGCTTGCCTCACCCTCGGCCTCGTTGACGACCTGGGCGCGATAGGCCTCTGACTGTTCGAGGATCTGGGCAGCTTCACCGCGGGCCCCTGCGAGAACGCGGTTGGCATAGGCATCGGCCCGGCGTTCCAGCTGGTCGCGGTCCTGCTCGGCGGCCTGAACATCGCGGAAGGCGTCGATCACTTCCTGCGGGGGGTCGGCGCGGTCAAGGTTGAGACGAACGATGTTGATGCCGCTGTCATAACTGTTGAGCGTCTGCTGGATCAGTTCCTCGACGTTGTCGGCGATCAGCTGTCGGTCCCGGTTCAGGATCGGCGCAAGCTGCGACGCTGCGATCACCTCGCGCATGGCCGCCTCGGACACGGCGCGAACCGTGGTTTCGGGATCACGCAGGTTAAAGAGGAACTCCGCAGGATCGGCGACGTTCCAGATGACCTCGAAATCGATATCGACGATATTCTCATCGGTTGTCAGCATCAGGCCGGTCTCGGATGCGCCGGAGCGTGCCACACCGATGGATTCGGTCCGTTCCGAGGTGACGTTCACAACCTCGGCGGTGACGATCGGCCAAGGCGCGAAGTTGAGGCCCGGATTGCCCACCGACGAGAATTCTCCGAGGAAAAGCTCGACCGACTGCTCTTCGGGCCGGACGGTGTAGAAGGAATTGAACGCCCAGAAGCCCAGAACCGCCACGACGCCGACAAGCGCCACGGTGCGCGGGCTGATCGGGTTTTCCCCGCCGCCACCGCCGCCGCCGCCGTTGCGGCCACCGCGCCCGCCCATCAGGACGCGCAGCTGTTCCTGGCCCTTGCGGACGATCTCATCCAGTTCGGGGATCTGCTGGTCGGGGCCGCCGGGGCGTCGCCCGCCCGGTCCGCCCGAGCCGTTGTTGCCGCGGTTGCCTCCGCCACCGCTGCCGGAGCCGCCACCGCCGCCCCAGGGTCCGCCACTATTGCCAGCCATCGATCGTCGTTCCCCTCAACTGCAAAACGTCTGTCTTGTCACATATGGGGCATGTGTGCCCCGGTTTCACGCCAAGCTGTGCGTTTTTCCCCCGAGATCAAGGCGCATCACGCGCTGCGCACGGGGGATTTCATCGTCACCAGTTCCTCGGACATGGTCGGATGCACCGCGACGGTGCGGTCGAAATCCTCTTTCGTCGCGCCCATCTTGACCGCGATGCCCGCCAGCTGGATCATTTCGCCCGCATGGGGCGCGACGATATGACAGCCCAGAATGCGGCGGGATTGCTTGGATACCACCAGTTTCATCAGCACGCGGTCAGCACGCCCGGCGAAGGCCGTCTGCATCGGTCGGAACGACGTGCAGTAGATCTCGACCGGCTCCTGCTCGCGGGCTTCTTCCTCGGTCAGGCCGATGGTGCCGAACTCGGGCTGGGTGAAGACCGCCGAGGGGATCAGCTCGTGATCGACGGGCGTGGGGTTGCCCTTGAACACCGTCTCGACGAAGGCCATCCCCTCGCGGATCGCCACCGGCGTCAGGTTCACCCGGTTGGTGACGTCGCCGATCGCGTAGATCGAGGGCACGGCGGTCTGGCTGAACTCATCGACCACGATCTCGCCCCGGCGGCCGATCTTCACGCCCGCCTCTTCCAGACCCATGTCCCAGGTGTTGGGCGCGCGACCCGTCGCGAAAAGGACGGCGTCGAAGCTGCGGGCCATGCCGTTCGAGGCCTTGACCCAGATCGGCCCGTTGCTACCGCCCTGCGCGTCCGGTCGCGGTTCTGACACCGGCGCACCCAGCCCCTCGCCCGAAGGTCCCTCGGGACGTTCCGCATCGGCGGGGCACATCTCGACGATATTGGTGCCGAGATGCAGGTCGATGCCGCGCTCCTGCATGTGGTCGGCGATCAGGCCGCGCGCCTCTCCGTCGAAGCCGCGCAGGATCTGGGCGCCGCGGTAGAATTGCGTGACCTCGACCCCGAGCCCGTGGAGGATGCAGGCGAATTCGCAGGCGATGTAGCCGCCGCCTACGATCAGGATCGATTTCGGCAGGGTGTCCATGTGGAAGATGTCGTCCGACACCATGCCCAGGTGCGCGTTCGGTATCTCGGGCCGGACCGGGTGGCCGCCCGTGGCGATCAGGATGTGCTTGGCCGACCTGGTGCTGCCATCGGCCAGCGCCACCTCGTGCGTTCCGGCAAGCCTCGCGCGCTGGTCGAAGATCTCGACCTTCGAGCCCTCGAGCAGGCCGCGGTAGACGCCTTCCAGCCGGTCCAGCTCAGTGTTGAGTTGCCCTGAGAAACGCCCCCAGTCGAAGGCGCCATCCTCGAGATCCCAGCCATAGGCGCGGGCGTCGGCGAACATCTCGCGGTATTCGCTGGCGAAGACCATCAGCTTTTTCGGCACGCACCCCCGGATAACGCAGGTGCCGCCGAGGCGGCTGTCCTCGGCCAGCGCGACCCTCGCGCCGGTCGCGGCAGCCACGCGGGCGGCGCGCACGCCCCCCGATCCGCCACCGATCACGAAGAGGTCGTAGTCGAAATCCGCCATCTCTGTCCTGCCGTCCGATCCGTCATTTCGCGCGACGGTATTTCACGGACGGGCGCGCGATGCCAGACCGCGCCATGTCGCGGCAGGCTCACCTTTGCGAGACCCGGATCAGTCGGCGCTGTCGGCGAAGAGGTTCTCGGTATCGGTGATGTCGATGCGCTCGTGCTCGACGGTGCCGTTATTGATGTCGCGCACCTCGACGGTGCCGTCGCCATTGCCGATGACCAAGACATCGCAGATGTCGAGGAAGAGGCCGTTTTCGACCACGCCCGGGATCTGGTTGAGCACGAGGCTCAGCTGCGTGGGGTTCGAAATCCGACGCAGGTGCAGGTCGAGAATGTAGTTCCCCTCGTCCGAGCGGAATGGCTCGGCCCCGTTCAGCCGCAGGCTTGCGGAACGGCCCATCACCTCGACGTTCGACAGCATTTCCTCGATCAGCGCCTTGGTGGTCTGCCAGCCGAAGGGAATGACCTCGACCGGCAGGGGGAAGTTGCCCAGCGTGTCGACCTGTTTCGACAGGTCCGCGATCACCACCATCTGGTCCGAGGCCGTCGCCACGATCTTCTCGTGCAGCAGCGCGCCGCCACCGCCCTTGATCAGGTTGAGGTTCGGATCGTACTCGTCAGCCCCGTCGATCGTCAGGTCGAGCCAGCGCACCTCGTCCAGTGTCTTGATCGGCACGCCCACCTCGCGCGCCAGATCCGCGGTGCGCGCCGAGGTGGCGACGCCCGTGATCTTCATGCCGTCCTCGCGGATCAGCTCGCCAAGGCAGCGCACCATCCAGGCGGCGGTCGAGCCGGTCCCGAGGCCCACCCGCATCCCGTCCTCGACGAATT
The DNA here is from genome assembly GCA_965661995.1 of Roseicyclus sp. Classification (GTDB taxonomy): domain Bacteria; phylum Pseudomonadota; class Alphaproteobacteria; order Rhodobacterales; family Rhodobacteraceae; genus Roseicyclus. The sequence goes on along the minus strand of CBFIFZ010000113.1, from coordinate 1,185 downwards.
CGACGGCGCGGCGGGCGGCGACGTATTTCGCCTTGTCGATGGGGGAAAGCTCGGCGGTCATGGCGCGGCCCGTCTCCTGCGTGGGGTGCTTCGGGTTCCGTTCATAGCGAAGCGATGCCCGCGGGGCGAGACCAAACTGACGCCGCCGCCACGGCGTCGAAGACCGCGCCAAGCTGCGTGCGCGGCAGGATCAGCAGGGCGCCGGGGCTGTCGAAGGACAGCTCGACCGGCGCGCCGGTGCTCCGGTTCGAGGTGCCGATACGGCCCAGCGGGTCGAGGCGCAGGTGGTCGATCGGCCATTCCAGCCCGCGGCTGCGCCCGGTGACGGGGGCCAGCGGAAAGACCGACAGCCGCGTGCCGGGCGGCAGGTCGAGCATCAGCCGCGGCGGGGCGTGCAGGATGATGTCCTCCGCGCCCAGAACGATGCAGCGCGAGGCAGCCCGTGCCGCAAGGACGTGGTAGACCGCAAGCTCATGGTCGATCCGCGCCCCGGTGAACCCCACGGCGAGGATGACGGGCGCCCGGATCTGCCGCAGCGCCTTGTCGAAATCGGTGCTTTCCTGTTCGGGGATGGTGTGGACGCGGTCGGCGGGGATGCGCGCCCGCGCCGCGTCACCCAGGCTGTCCATGTCGCCATAGACCGCCTCGGGCATGTGCCCGGCGGCAAGGGCCGTGGCCGCGCCCCCGTCGGCGGCGACGAGGCGCGGGGCAAGGGACAGCGCCAGCGCCAGGTCCCCCTCACCGAGCGCGCCGCCGCCGAGCAGGGTGACCGCCTCGCCGGATACGAAACATGGCACATTGTTGCCCATATTCAGGATAATCTCCCCCGAAACGCCCTAATCATGTCCCGTTTCCGGGGAATCACTATGGCAGACCGTACGCAATGATTAAAAAACCGGATATGCCCGGTCGAGCAGAGTGACAGACACATGAGCGACGCGAACAAGATCCTGACGGTGTCCTATGGCACCTTCTCCTGCACCCTCGAGGGGTTTGACCAGCCATTCGAGGCGATGAAGGCCATCGCGGAGTATTTTCGCGACCTCGCTGCGGAAGATCGCTATTTCGGCGCGGAGCCGCCGACGCCGGATACGGAAATGCTGTATCGCATCACCGAGGCCGCGATCGAACGCCGGGTCGAGGCGAAGATCATGGAAAGCGGTCTGTTGCTGCGCCCGCACCGCG
>CBFIFZ010000112.1:0-9518 GCA_965661995.1 Roseicyclus sp. | reverse complement strand
CGCTGGTTGATGCAGGTGTTCTGGTTCGAACGCTGGAACTTGCGCAGGCGGTAGATGTCGACGCCCGCATCGCCCAGCTCAAGGTCCTCGGTCGCGCGAACAACGATCCGCTGTGCGTCGACCTGGTCGATGATCCCGGCCCGGCGGGCCTGGATCGCGGCGCCGGAGTCGATGGCGACCTTGCTCTCGATGCCGGTTCCCACGAAAGGCGCATCCGCCTGCAGAAGCGGCACGGCCTGACGCTGCATGTTCGAGCCCATCAGCGCGCGGTTCGCGTCGTCGTTCTCGAGGAACGGGATCAGCGAGGCCGCGACCGACACCAGCTGCTTCGGCGACACGTCGATCAGGTCCACGGCCTCGCGCGGGGCGAGCGTGTATTCACCCGACTGACGGGTGTTGACCATCTCGTTTACGAACTGCCCCTCGCCCGAAAGATTGGCGTTGGCCTGTGCCACGGTGTGGCGCATTTCCTCGGTCGCGGACATGTAGACGACCTCGTCGGTCACCTGCGCATCCTTCACCTTGCGGTAAGGGGTTTCGATGAAGCCGTACTTGTTAACCCGCGCGAAAGTGGCGAGCGAGTTGATCAGGCCGATGTTCGGGCCTTCCGGCGTCTCGATCGGGCACATCCGGCCGTAGTGGGTCGGGTGAACGTCGCGCACCTCGAAACCTGCACGCTCGCGTGTCAGGCCGCCCGGGCCAAGCGCCGAAAGGCGTCGCTTGTGGGTGACCTCGGACAGCGGGTTGGTCTGGTCCATGAACTGGCTGAGCTGCGACGAGCCGAAGAACTCGCGCACCGCGGCGGCGGCGGGCTTCGCGTTGATCAGGTCCTGCGGCATCACCGTGTCGATCTCGACCGACGACATCCGCTCCTTGATCGCGCGCTCCATCCGCAGGAGGCCGACGCGGTACTGGTTCTCCATCAGCTCGCCGACCGAGCGCACCCGGCGGTTGCCGAGGTGGTCGATGTCGTCGATGTCGCCCTTGCCGTCGCGCAGCTCCACCAGCGCCTTGATACAGGCGATGATGTCCTCGCGGCGCAGCGTGCGCTGCGTGTCCTCGGCATCGAGGGCAAGGCGCATGTTCATCTTGACCCGCCCGACGGCGGACAGGTCGTAACGCTCGCTGTCGAAGAAGAGCTGGTCGAACAGCGCCGACGCGGCTTCGACGGTCGGCGGCTCACCCGGGCGCATGACGCGGTAGATGTCCATGAGCGCGCCGTTGCGGTTCATGTTCTTGTCCACCGCCATGGTGTTGCGGATGTAGGCACCGACATTGATGTTGTCGATGTCGAGCACCGGGATATCGGTGATGCCCGCGTCCATGAGCTCCTTCAGGGTGCCGCCCGAAACCTCACCGTCCTTGTCGACCTCCCAGGTCAGCTCGTCGCCGGCCTCGACGTAGATCGCGCCGGTTTCCTCGTTGATGATGTCCTTGGCGACGAAACGGCCGACGATCTGGTCGAAGGGCAGCAGAAGCTCGCTGACCGCACCTTCGTCGATCAGCTTCTTGACTGCGCGCGGCGTGACCTTCTTGCCCGCCTCGGCGATCACTTCGCCGGTCTTGGCGTCCACGAGGTCGAAGCCCGGGCGCGTCCCGCGCACCCGCTCGGGGAAGAACTTGGTGGCCCAACCCTTGTTCTTCACCAGCTTGAAGTCGACGGTGTCGTAATAGGCATCCATGATGCCTTCCTGGTCCAGCCCCAGCGCATAGAGCAGGGTCGTCACCGGCAGCTTCCGGCGGCGGTCGATACGCGCGAAGACGATGTCCTTGGCGTCGAACTCGAAATCGAGCCAGCTGCCGCGGTAGGGGATGATGCGGCAGGCAAACAGAAGACGGCCCGAGGAATGGGTCTTGCCCTTGTCGTGGTCGAAGAACACGCCGGGCGAACGGTGCATCTGGCTGACGATCACGCGCTCGGTGCCGTTCACGATGAAGGTGCCGTTCGGCGTCATCAGGGGCATGTCACCCATGAAGACATCCTGCTCCTTGATGTCCTTGACCGACTTGGCGCCGGTGTCCTCGTCGACATCGAACACGATCAGGCGCAGGGTGACCTTGAGCGGCGCGGCATAGGTCAGGTCGCGCTGCTGGCACTCTTCCACGTCGAACTTCGGCGTCTCGAGCTCGTATTTCACGAACTCCAGCACGGCGGTCTCGTTGAAATCCTTGATCGGAAACACCGACTGGAAGACACCCATGATGCCCTCGCCGTCGGTCGGCTTTTCGTTATCACCGGATTTGAGGAACAGGTCGTAGGACGACTTCTGCACCTCGATCAGGTTCGGCATCTCCAGCACTTCGCGGATCTTGCCGTAGAATTTGCGGATACGTTTGTTGCCTGCGTAGGTCTGAGCCATGCTCGTCGGCACCTTTCAAAGTGTTTCGCTGCGCCGCTCTCGCCGCCGGGACCTCGGCGGAGCAACACCATGAAACAGACGTGACGGATCAATCCGTTTGCCGTCCCACCGGCAAATCCCGATCCTGTTGCCACCGCCTTGGGAAACGCCCCGCCAGTGGGGGCCCTTGCCAAGACGCGGACGGCTGGACCCGGAATTTCTCCGGGCCCAGCCATGTTTGGTCCCGCCCGGCCCATGGACCGGGGGGATATGATCCGGCCTCAGGCCAGCTCGACCTCGGCGCCAGCTGCTTCCAGCTTGCCCTTGATGTCCTCGGCTTCCGCCTTGTCGACACCTTCCTTGATCTTGCCGCCGGCCTCGACGAGGTCCTTGGCTTCCTTCAGGCCCAGACCGGTGATCGCGCGCACTTCCTTGATCACGTTGATCTTCTGTGCGCCGGCGTTCTTGAGAACGACGTCGAATTCGGTCTTCTCTTCTTCGGCAGCGGCAGCTTCGCCGGCCGGGCCGGCCATCATGACCGCGCCGCCTGCGGCGGGCTCGATGCCGTATTCGTCCTTGAGGATGGTCTTGAGTTCCTGGGCTTCCAGGAGGGTCAGACCGACGATCTCTTCTGCGAGTTTCTTCAGATCAGCCATTTTTCAGGTTCCGTATGTAGGTATGGGGTTCCAACGCCGCAAGCGGCGGGTCTCGATCGGGTGCTTACGCTGCCTTCTCTTCGATGGTCGAAAGGATGGAAGCGATGTTCGAAGCAGGTGCGCCAATGGCACCGGCGATGTTCGAAGCGGGCGCGCCGATGCAGCCGACGATGGAGGCGATAAGCTCCTCGCGGGACGGCATCTTCGCGACGGCCTTCACACCGTCGGCGTTGAGGATCGTTCCGCCCATCGCGCCGCCGAGGATGACATACTTGTCATTGCCCTTGGCGTACTCGTCCGCGGCCTTGGCGGCTGCGACCGGGTCTTCGGAATAGGCGAAAACGGTCATGCCCGTCAGAAGGTCAGAGATGCCGGCGACATCCGTACCTTCAAGGGCGATCTTGGCGAGCCTGTTCTTGGCGACGCGTACGGAACCGCCCGCATCGCGAACACGCGCGCGCAGATCCTGCATCTCAGCAACCGTGAGGCCCTGGTAGTGTGCCACCACCACGACGCCAGAGCTTTCGAAGATCTGGCCGAGTTCCTCGACCACTTTCTCTTTCTGGGCTCTATCCACAGGTTTACTCCAGTTTGGGGGTTTCCCCCCGGCTCAAGTGTACCGGATCGCTCCGGCGGTTTTGGTCCGCTTGCACAACGGAACCAGAAACCGCCCAGCGCTCGAACGGCCGAGCCCTTGGGAATAACGGTCTGATCCCGTCTCAGGCAGGATTTACTGGACCCCGAGGGGACCCGACCCACCGTCTCGGACGAAAGACGACAAGGGGCGACGAATCGCCCCTTGCAGCCAGCGCATTACCTAGCCCCATTCGCGCAAGGTGCCAAGCCCCGAAAGACCCGGCATTGGTCGCTGCCGCGGCCCGGACATGCGAACACCGGCTGCACAGGCAACCGGTGTCGATGGGCCGTACGGGCGAGCGAGGCTCAGCTATAACCGGCCAGCACGCTGAAGACGAAACTCGACGTCACGGTGATCGGCACACCGCCCGGTGGCGTCACGGTAAAGGTGCCACCATCGGCGGACACGGCGATCGTCGTGCCGCTGGGCAGGGTCGTGGTTGTGCCCCCATCCGCGGTGGGCACCCACGTCACGGTCCCGCCGCTGTCGACGGTACTGACAATCTCGGCTTGGGCGGCCATGACCACCGAAGCGGCGCCGGGCGTGAAGACGTCCGTCGTGGTGGTCGTGGACGATCCACCGGCCTGCGCGCCCGCCGCGGTGAGCATGGCACCGGCAAAGGCCAGCCCGGTCACGATCTTGCGAAAACTCATCCTGTTCCTCCTCGGAATACCAGACCGCGATCAGAAGGCCAGCGACAGGCCAAGTGCCACCTGCTGGCGGTCGGTGTTGTCGGTCACATCGTAGACGCCCAGCGACAGGCCCGCGCCCGGGATCTGCGGGATCGACAGGCTGAAGCCCATGTTCACCTGCGTCTCGGTGAGCGAGATGCTGCCGGCCAGGTTCTCGGTCAGGCCCATGCCGAGGCCCAGGAACAAGCCGGGACCCCGCGTGCCCTGCCCGTCATCCGACAGGGTGCTGTCGCTGCCGAAGCCGACGGTGAACTGAACCGGCAGTTCCGTGCCGTTCGCAAGCGAGAAGGCCTCGATATGCGACACCGCCGCGACATAGGTTATGTCGCTGCCTTCCGCATCGCCCCAGCCCAGAAGGTTGCCCGCGCCGAGCGTCGCGAAGGTTGCCGAGCTTCCGCCCGCCCGCAGCATCCGCGACAGGCTGAACGACACGCTGCCGCTGTCGCCGAGCGGGTCGAGGCCGAGGATGTTGAGGGCCACCTGCCCGCTGACACCGGTGACCGGGTTGCCGAACGCGTAGCCGAAACTCAGGTCGCCATCATCGTCGGCGTTTTTCAAACCTTCGCGCGGGCTGACGTAGCTGAGCGCCGCGAAGGCCGTGCCGCCGGGCGCCGGAACCGCCGACGCCACGCCGAAAATCGCCGGAAAGGCGAGCGAGGAAGAGGGGCTTGGCTGGGCCTGGATCGGCGCGCCGGGCAACCCTTGCGCCGCGGCCTGCATCGGGGAGAAGACGAGCGCGGTCGCCGTGAGTACGGAAGCGAGGAGTACCTTGGAGGCCATGACACCTGACTCTTACGAAAACGATCATTACTTGCGGTCTGATATTGATGATTTCGCGCCGGTTTTCCACCTCTAACGCCGAATTTCTGAATCAATGGACCGACTGTGATGATTTGGCCAATGTTTTCGGGACGATGACCAAAGGCCGCACAATATTTCGAATTCAAATTATTGATGGCTTTTATTATCTCGCCCCATCGGAAATCGCGGGCTGGCCGTTCACTCGCTCAGCAGCGCGAGCTTTCTCTGGCAATGCGTCGCGACAAGGCGGCCCTGCACATCCGGGCGGGGGATAGAGCGCGCCGGAAGGACGCCCAGATGCTCCAGTTCGGGAAACAGAAACCGCAACTCCGCCTCGGCCTCGCGTCCGAATGCCCCGAGGATGTGCGGGCGCGGTAACAGCGACTCGGTCGGCGTGTCCTCGGCGTAGACGATCTCGTGCGCGTCGAAGAGGATGTGCAGGTAGGTCACGCGCTCGACATCCCGCGCCCAGTCGATACCGGGCAGGCCGATCAGCTTCTCGGCGGGCAACAGCACTTCGGCGCGGCCGATCATCTCATCGGCGATGCGTGACCGCACGAACATGCCGTGTTGGGGCGACACCAGAAGGTCGCGGCGCGGCAGCCCGTGGCCCAGCGCGCCCTGGGCAATACGGACCGGGCGGATGGCGTCGACCACCTGCCGCGTCGTGGACCCTATCCAGCGCAACGGGCGAAACCCGTGATCCTGTGTCAGCACCGGATCGCCGACGTGCAACGTTTCGATCAGACGGGGACCGTCGGGGGTTGCGATCAGGGTTCCCGACGTGAAGCAGGCGACGAGCTCGGCAAAGTCCGTGACCCCGGTGGCCGGCGCCTCGAAGTGATCGAGGATCAGGTCATCACCCGACGCGGCGGGGCGCCCGGAGACGGACTCCGATCCGTGGGGATATGTCGCTCTTTCCTGCAGCATCGCTGCTCTGCCTCATGTCACATGGCCAAACGGGGGCCGACCGCTCAGGAACGGCGTTCGAAAGCCCGCCGCGTTCACCAGAGAGTTCTTCTTGGTTTTGACGCTTCTTGTGACAGGTGACTTCGCAGTTGCTTTGGCGCAAATCGGGCCATTTCGTGGTGCTCGTAACTGGAACCATCCAGCGCAGAGCGGACTTACCGCCTCTTCAGCTTCGCGACCGTGTAGGGCCAGAAGGCGCGATGCACGCTGGCGCGGGTCCAGCGGGCCATCCGGGTCACGGCGTCGGCCTTGATCCGATCCAGCGGGCGCGGCTCTCCGCGGCGCAGCACCATGCCGATATCGTAGGCCTCGTCGATCTCGACCACGGCAAGGCCCGCTTGCGCGCCCAGCAACTCGACCGTGTAGCGCGAGAAACCCAGGGTATGCGCCATGTGGAGCGCGCCGAACCCCTTGATGAGCGCGTTGCTCGTGTCGGGAACCTCGATGTAGACCACCCCGTCGGGCTTCAGCCAGCCCTGGACACGGCGCAGCGCGGCGAGGGGGTCGGTCAGATGCTCGAAGACGTGGAAGCTGGTGACCGCGTCGACGGGCGCGTCGACCGTATACTCCTGCCAGCGGGCATTCGCGACCGGCAGGCCCCTGGTCTCACGCGCGTGGCGGGCGTAGTCGGCGCCGGGCTCGAAGCCGCGCGCGTCGAAACCGGCGGCAATCGCATCTTCGATGAACTCGCCCGAGCCGCAGCCGAAATCGACGATCGAAGCCCCCGGCGAAAGGTGGCGCGACACCCGCGCAAGCCGCGGCGCGGCCTCGGCATGGCGCTTGGCGATATGGCGTTCGGACGGGCCGGTCGCAGCCCGCTGGTAGTCGCGGCGGTAGCTGTCACGGTAGTAACGTTCCAGCTCGGCGTCGGAGGGCATGAACTCGTGCCGGATGAGCCCGCAGTCCCCGCATTTCACATGCGGCAGACGCTTGAACCGGCGGTCCCAAGCCGACAGGGGCTCGGCCTGCGATGACCCGCACAGCGGGCAGGCGATCTGCTCACCGGTGATCGGATAGCGGGTGAAGGGAAGGTTCAAACTCATCGCCGTCGTGCCTTCTTGCGGAAAGACCGCACGGCACTGGCCTCGACCGGGCCCGGGATGCTCTTACGCAGTCACTCGTGAACGAAGGGCGGCACCACAGGCGCCGCCCCCACTGGTCTGTCTCACTCGGCCGTGGCGCTGGATACGTCCACCGACACGCCCGGCCCCATGCTGGAGCTGAGCGAGATCTTCTTGAGGTAGGTGCCCTTGGCACCGGTCGGCTTGGCGCGGGCCACCGCGCCGACGAAGGCGCGGACATTCTCGGCCAGCTTCTCGGCGTCGAAGGACGCCTTGCCGACACCGGCGTGCACGACGCCAGCCTTCTCGGCCTTGAACTGGACCTGGCCGCCCTTGGCCGCCTCGACGGCTTCCTTGACGTCCATCGTCACCGTGCCGACCTTGGGGTTCGGCATCAGGTTCCGCGGGCCCAGCACCTTGCCCAGACGGCCGACGATCGGCATCATGTCCGGCGTGGCGATGCAGCGATCGAAGTCGATCGTGCCGCCCTGGATGGTCTCCATCAGGTCCTCGGCACCGACGATGTCCGCACCGGCTGCCTTGGCCTCGTCGGCCTTGGGGCCGCGGGCGAAGACGGCGACGCGGACGGTCTTGCCGGTGCCGTTGGGCAGGTTCACCGTGCCGCGGACCATCTGGTCGGCGTGGCGCGGATCGACGCCGAGGTTCATCGCGATCTCGACGGTCTCGTCGAACTTGGCCGAGGCGTTTGCCTTGATCAGCGCGACAGCGTCCTCGACGGTGATGTCTTCCTTGCCTTCGAAGGCGGCGCGGGCGGCCTGAAGGCGCTTTCCGATCTTACCCATGGCTTACCCTTTCACCTCGATACCCATCGACTTCGCAGAGCCGAGGATGATCTTCATTGCCGCTTCGACGTCGTTCGCGCTGAGGTCGGTCATCTTGGCCTCGGCGATCTCGCGCAGCTGCGCCGGCGTGATCGTCGCGATCGTCTCGCGGCCGGGCTTTTCGGCCCCGCGCGGGCGGTTGCGCTTGCCCTGGTTCTTCAGACCCGCCGCCTTCTTCAGATAGTAGGACGCCGGGGGCGTCTTGATATCCATCGTGAAGGACTTGTCCTGGTAGTAGGTGATCACGGTCGGCAGGGGCGCGCCCGGCTCCATGTCCTGCGTCTTGGCGTTGAACGCCTTGCAGAATTCCATGATGTTGATGCCGCGCTGACCCAGTGCGGGGCCGACCGGCGGAGACGGGTTGGCTTGACCCGCCTTGATCTGCAGCTTCATCTTGCCAGCAAGTTTCTTGGCCATTGTGGCCTCTCCTTTCGTCCAACAGCCCCGCGACGCGTCTTGGGGCCTTTGTGGCCGTGGTCAGGTCCGACGCACGCGAGCGCCTCGCCTCCCACGGGGGATGTCGCCCAATGAGCGACTGGCGGGCCTTACCCGCATCGCCGCTGCATTGCAAGGCCGTCGAACACATACCGGACCGCGCTCCTCGAGCAGGGAACCGGTACGGGTGGCGCGTGCGGCGGGTTGGTCAGGGTCGGCGCGGCTCCGGTGGGGCCATCCGTCCGCCCAGCAGGATCGGCAGGCAGGCCAGGGCGGCCAGCGCCCCGAAGGCCAAGGGCAAGCTCGTGACCTGCGCGATGAACCCCACGATCGCCGGTCCCAGCAGCATTCCGCCATAGCCAAGCGTCGCCACGCTGGCGATGGCCGGGCCGGGTCGCATCGCCGGATCGTTGGCCGCCCGCGAGAACACGAGCGGCATCACGACCGCGTAGCCGACGCCGACCAGCGCAAAGCCCGTCAACGCCATGCCGAGGCTGGCGGACAGGATCGCCGTCGTCAGGCCCAGCACGGCCGCCACACCGCTGGCGCGGGTGACGACAACCGGGCCGAACCGCTGCACCAGGAGGCCACCGCTCAACCGCGTGAGCACCATCGTCAGGCTGAAGACCGCGTAGCCCAGCGCGGCCTGCGCCTCGGTGGCAGCCAGCGCCGTGGTCAGGAACACGGCACTCCAGTCGGCCATCGCGCCCTCGCCCATGGATGCGGCGAAGGCGATCAGGCCGACCAGGATCAAGCCGCCGGACGGCAGGGCCAGGGGCGGCGCATGGTCCGTGCTGACCGCGACCCGCGGCTCCTTCGACATCCCGCGCAGGATCAGGGGCAGGCACAGAAGGGCACCCAGCAGCACGAGCGTCGCGAAATGGGCCTCCGGTTCCCAGCCGAGGCGCACCGCTCCGAAGCCGCTCGCTGCCCCGAGCCCGGCCCCAAGGCTGAAGAGCGCATGGAAAATCGACATGGTGCTGCGGGCCAGACGCCGTTCGACACGCGCCGCCCAGCCGTTCATCGCCACGTCCATCGCGCCGTGGAACGCTCCGAAAACGAAGAGCGCGGCCCCGAGCAGCGCAG
>CBFIFZ010000111.1:0-9541 GCA_965661995.1 Roseicyclus sp. | reverse complement strand
CCGCTCTACCTCGACACGCCCGCGCTGCTGTCGGGGCCCGTGACCCTGCCGCTCGGGATCGAGTATCCGCGCTACCGCCTTGCGCTGATCGCAGCCGGGCTGGCCGTCGCGCTCGGCCTGTGGCTGCTCATTGCCAAGACGCGCATCGGCATCCAGATCCGCGCGGGCGAGAATGACCGCGAGATGATCGCGGCCTTGGGCGTCGACATCCGCACGCTCTACACCTTCGTCTTCGCGCTCGGCGCGGCGCTGGCGGGTCTGGCGGGGGCGCTGGTGGGCGCGATCCAGTCGGTGCAGGTGGGCATGGGGGAACCGGTGCTGATCCTCGCCTTCGTGGTCATCGTCATAGGCGGCATCGGCTCGATCAAGGGGGCCTTCGTCGGCGCGCTGATCGTGGGGCTGACCGACACGCTGGGGGGCATCTTCCTGCCCGAGTTCTTCAAGCTCTTCATGGAACCAGCTTCGGCCACGCAGATCGGGGCGTCGCTCAGCTCCATGGCGATATACCTGCTGATGGCCGCCGTCCTGATCTGGCGGCCCACGGGCCTTTACGGTGTGCGCGCATGAGCCGGGAGGGGTATGTCAACGCGGCCCTTGTCGCCGCCCTGATCGGCGTGCCGCTCTGGGCCCATGTCGCCGGCGAGCCCTTTACCATCACGCTGGCCACCCGCGCGGTGATCTTCGCGCTGGCCGCGGTGGGGCTTAACCTGGCGCTGGGGCTGGGTGGCATGGTCAGCTTCGGGCATGCCGTGTTCTTCGGGCTGGGCGGCTATGCCATGGGCATCCTTGCCCATCACGCGCAGAATTTCCTGCCGCTTTATGACGGGCTCATCCTGATCGAGGGCACGAAATCCATGCCGGTGATCTGGCTGGTCGCAATGGCGGTCTCGGCCCTCGCGGCGTTGCTGATCGGGCTTTTGTCGCTGCGCACATCGGGCGTCTATTTCATCATGATCACCCTCGCCTTCGGGCAGATGTTCTATTACTTCACCATCTCTTGGAGCGCCTATGGCGGCGAGGACGGGCTGTCGATCTGGGTCAGGAACGGGTTTCCGGGCCTGAACACGCTCGACCCGATCCAGTTCTACGCGCTCTGTTTCACGCTGCTATGCGCCGCGCTCTGGCTCACGCACCGCATCGCGCGCTCGCCCTTCGGGCTGATGCTGAACGCCGCGCGGCAGGTGCCGCACCGGGTCGAGACGGTGGGCCTCGACGGGCAGCGCGCGAAGCTGATCGTCTTCGTCATCTCGGGCGCGATCACGGGGCTGGCCGGCGCGCTCTTCGCCGATCTCAACCGCTTCGTCAGCCCCACGATGTTCAGCTGGCACATGTCGGGCGAGATCATGATCTTCGTCATTCTCGGCGGGGTCGCGCGGCTGTTTGGCCCCGTCGCGGGGGCCGTGCTGTTCGTGGCGATGGAGCATGTTCTGGGCGACCTGAGCGATTACTGGCACATCTACCTCGGCGCGGTTCTGCTGGGGATCGTGCTGTTCGCGCGCGGCGGTGTCGTGGGGCTTCTGGCGGGGCGGGCCAAGAGCCATGACTGATCCGGTTCTCGACATACGCGGGCTGACGAAACGCTTCGGCGCGCTGGTGGTGTCGGACAGCATCGACCTGAGCCTGCGTGCGGGCGAGATCCACGCCGTGATCGGGCCGAACGGGGCGGGCAAGACCACGCTGATCGCGCAGACCTGCGGGGCGCTCGCGCCCGACGCGGGGACGATCCGGTTGCGTGGGCAGGACGTGACGGCGCTGCCCACGCGGGCGCGGGCGCGGATGGGGCTCGCGCGCACCTTCCAGATCTCGGCCCTGGCGATGGAGGATACCGTCCTGCAAAACGCCCTGCTGGGGGCCCTTGGGGCTGGGGGCAACCCATGGCGGCTGTTCCGCCCCGTGCTGTCGGACCGCGCCCTGCGCGAGAGCGCCGAGGCCGCGCTGGACCGGGTGGGCCTGCTGGAGAAAGCCGCGATGCGCACCGCGGACCTGAGCCATGGCGAGCGGCGGCAGCTCGAGGTGGCCGTCGCCCTGACACTGAAGCCCGCGGCCTTCGTCATGGACGAGCCCATGGCGGGGCTTGGCGCCGAGGGCGGGCCGAAGATGTCCGCGCTTCTCGACCGGCTGCGCCACGAGGCGCCGATCCTGCTGGTCGAGCATGACATGGACGCGGTCTTTGCGCTCGCCGACCGGATCAGCGTGCTGGTCTACGGCAAGATCATCGCCAGCGGCCCGCCCGACGCGATCCGCGCCGATGCCGCCGTACGCGAAGCCTACCTGGGGGACGAGGCATGAGCCTGCTCACGCTCGAGGGCGTCACCGCCAGCTATGGCGCCAGCCAGGCGCTGTTCGGCATGGACCTGACCCTCGCCGAGGGCGAGGCGGTGGCGATGATGGGCCGCAACGGCATGGGCAAGACCACCACCGTGCGGGCGATCTGCCGGATGCTGCCCGCGCAGGGGCGGCTGGTGTTCGACGGGCACGACCTGACGCGGCTCGCCAGCCACCAGGCGGCGCAACTCGGCATCGGGCTGGTGCCCGAGGGGCGTCGCTGTTTCCGCGACCTGACGGTCGAGGAGAACCTCGTCGTCGCCGCGCGGCGCGGGCATTGGGACCTGTCGCGCGTGGCCGGGCTGTTCCCGCGGCTGGCCGAGCGGCGGGGGCAGCGCGCCTCGACCCTGTCGGGGGGCGAGCAGCAGATGCTGGCCATCGGCCGCGCGCTGATGACCAACCCGCGGCTCCTGATCCTCGACGAGGCGACCGAGGGGCTCGCCCCCCTGATCCGGGCCGAGATCTGGGAGGCCATCGCGCGGCTCAAGACCGAGACGGGCCTGTCGCTTCTTGTCATCGACAAGTCATTGAAAGAGCTTAAGGGCGTGGCGGATCGCGCCGTTCTGGTCGCCCGCGGGCGGGTGGCCTGGGCGGGCGCGATGGACGCGCTCGACGCGGAAACAAGCGCGCGGCACGTTGGCGTCTGAAGCGCGCGGCACAAGGGGCATGTCATGGGCAGTTTCGAGCGATACCTGACCCTCTGGGTCGCGCTGGCCATGGGCGCGGGCATCGCGCTCGGCAGCCTTGCGCCGGGCCTTGTCGCGGGGATCGCGGCGGCGGAGGTGGCCAGCGTCAACCTTGTCGTGGCGGTTCTGATCTGGGCGATGGTCTACCCGATGATGGTGGGCGTGGACCCCGGCAGCCTGCGCGACGTGGTCCGCCAGCCCAAGGGTCTTGCCATCACGCTGGCGGTGAACTGGCTGATCAAACCCTTCACCATGGCCGCCCTCGGCGTCCTGTTCTTCGAGGTGGTCTTCGCGGACCTGATCGCGCCCGAGGATGCGCAGCAATATATCGCGGGGCTGATCCTGCTGGGGGCGGCCCCCTGCACGGCGATGGTCTTCGTCTGGTCGCAGCTGACCCGCGGGGACGAGGCCTATACGCTTCTGCAGGTCTCGGTGAACGACGTGGTGATGGTCTTCGCCTTCGCGCCCATCGTCGCGGTTCTGCTGGGCGTGGCCGACATCACCGTGCCGTGGGAGACGCTGATCCTGTCGGTGGTGCTGTTCGTGGCCCTGCCGCTGGCCGCGGGCCTTGCGACGCGGGCGCGGCTGGGCAGCGACGCGCGGATCGCGGCCTTCCGCGACCGGGTGAAGCCCTGGTCCGTAGTCGGCCTGATCGCGACGGTGGTGATCCTGTTCAGCCTGCAGGGGCAGGTGATCCTCGACCGACCCTTGATCATCGCGCTGATCGCGGTGCCGATCCTGATCCAGTCCTACGGCATCTTCGTGCTGGCCTATGCCGCGGCCTACATGCTGCGCGTGCCGCACCGGATCGCGGCGCCCTGCGCGCTGATCGGCACCTCGAATTTCTTCGAGCTGGCCGTCGCGGTCGCCATAAGCCTGTTCGGCCTGAACTCGGGCGCGGCGCTGGCGACGGTCGTGGGCGTGCTGGTCGAGGTTCCGGTGATGCTGTCGCTGGTGGCCTTCGCCAACCGGACACGCGCGCGCTTCGGGCAAGGCTGACATTGGGCACAGTCCCGCGCAATTGGCCGTTGCCGCGCGCAGCCCGCGCCGCCTAACCTTTCGCCATGGCCTATCGCTTCGAAATCAACGCAACGCGCTACAGCTTCGCCTCGCTCAAGGTGCTGCTGGCGCGTGCCACGCCCGCGCGCAGCGGTGACGCCTTGGCGGGCCTTGCCGCCGAGGGGCCGGTCGAGCGGCTGGCCGCGCAGCATTGCCTGGCCGATGTGCCGCTTCGGGCATTTCTCGACGATGTGCTCGAGGTGGACGGCGATGCCGTCACCGCGTTGATCGCCGAACAGCACGACGCGGCGGCTTTCGCCCCCGTGGCGCATCTGGCCGTGGGCGATTTCCGCGACTGGCTGCTGGCCCCCGAGACGACAGGCGAGGACATCGCCGCACTCGCCCCCGGCCTGACCCCGGAGATGGTGGCCGCCGTCTCCAAGATCATGCGCGCGCAGGACCTGATCGCGGTGGCCGCCAAGATCGAGGTGATCACCCGCTTCCGCTCGACCATCGGCCTGCGCGGCAGGCTGTCCACGCGCAACCAGCCCAACCATCCGACCGACGACAGCCGCGGCATTGCGTTGTCGGCGCTCGACGGGCTCATGATGGGGGCGGGCGACGCCGTGATCGGGGTGAACCCCGCCACCGACAGCTTGCCCGACTACATCCGCATCTGCGAGGTGCTGGAGGCGATCCGCACCCAGCTGGACATCCCCACGCAGCATTGCTGTCTCGGCCATGTCACCACGGCGCTCGCCGCGATCGAGGCGCGCGCGCCGGTCGACCTGGTGTTCCAGTCGGTCGCGGGCTCGGACAAGGCCAACGCGGGCTTCGGCGTGACGCTGGGCCTGCTGGACGAGGCGCATGAGGCGATCCGCGCGCTCGGCCGCGCGCCCGAAGGTGCCAACCTGATGTATTTCGAGACCGGACAGGGCGCGGCCCTGTCTGCCGGGGCGCATCACGGCATGGACCAGCAGACGATGGAGGCGCGCGCCTATGCCGTCGCGCGGCGCTACCGGCCCCTTCTGGTGAATACCGTGGTGGGGTTCATCGGGCCGGAATACCTTGCCGATGGCAAGCAGATCATCCGCGCGGGGCTGGAGGATCATTTCTGCGGCAAACTCCTCGGCCTGCCGATGGGGGTCGATGTCTGCTACACCAACCACTCCTACGCCGACCAGGAAGACATGGACATCCTGCTGACCGCACTGGCCGCGGCAGGGGTGAATTTCGTCATCACCGTTCCGGGTGCCGATGACATCATGCTGAAGTACCAGTCGCTTGCCTTCCATGACGCGCAGTTCATCCGCGACACTCTGGGCCGCCCCCCTGCCCCGGAGTTCGCCGCCTGGCTGGCGGCCAACGGGATCGGCGCGGCAGACAGCGCGCTGCCGTCGCTCGAAGCCGCCCTGTCGCAACTCAGGCTGCCCGCCGCATGACCGACGGCACCGGCATCACCCGCGCCGAGATCCGGGCGCTGACCGAGGCGCGGCTGACCTTCGGCGCGCGGGGTCGCGCGCTTGAGACGCGGCGCACCCTTGGTTTCGCGCTCGATCACGCGCAGGCGCGGGCGGCGGTCCTGTCCGAGATCGACACCGAGGCGCTGGCCCGCGCCTTGGCGCGGGTGGACCTGCCGCATCACGTGCTGACCAGCGAGGCCGGAACGCGCGACACCTATATCCACCGCCCCGATCTCGGGCGCCTGCTGCCCGAGGCGGAGCGCGCCTCCCTGCCCCGCCCGGCGGGCGGTCTCGACGTGGCGCTGGTGCTGGGCGACGGGCTGTCGGCGACGGCGGTGCATCTGAACGGCGTGGCCTTTATCGCGGCGCTCGCCGCGCGCCTGCTGGCCGAGGGGCTGCGCATCGGCCCGGTGATCCTTGCACGTCAGGCGCGCGTGGCGCTTGGCGACGGGATCGCGCAGGCGATGGGGGCCGAGACGGTGGTGATGGCGCTGGGGGAACGTCCGGGCCTGTCGGCCTCGGACAGCCTCGGGGTCTACATCACGCACCGGCCGGAGCCGCAGACGCCCGACAGCGCGCGCAACTGCATCTCGAACATCCGCGAGGCGGGCACCGGCGTGAATGACGCGGCGGAGCAGGCCCTTCGGCTCATTCTCGCAATGCGGCGGCTGGGCGGAAGCGGCGTGGCGCTGAGCCGCGCGCTTGCCGCTGAGGGCGGGCTTCTGTCGTGAGGGGCGAACCGGCGCGTCAGGCCGGAAAGCGCACGCCGAGTGCTGCGCCCTTCTCCGTCAACTCGCGCACGATGTCTGCGGGCAGCGCGATGCCCTCGGCAAGCGCCCTCGCCTCGGACCGAGCTTCAAGCTCGCCGGGGTAGAAGATGTCCTCGACACCCTCGCCCCGCGGGGCGGATTTCAGCGACGCGATCAGCGCCTCCATATCCGCCTCGAACTCGGCCAGGGGGCGTACCGCGGCGATGTTGATGGCGATGGCCAGGTGCCCCACGCCACTGCGCCCCTCGGGCATGTAGGGGCCGGTGATCGCCGGGCCGAAGCCGCTGCCGGAGAGGACCCCCGACAGCATGTCCATGATCATCGAGATCGCGTAGCCCTTGTGGCCCGCCATGGGCAGGATCGTCCCGGCGATGCCCTCCGCCGGATCGGTCGTCGCCACGCCCTGCGCGTTGATCGCCCAGCCTTGCGGGATCGCCTCGCCACGCGCCTTGGCGGCGTAGAGCTTGCCGCGCGCCACGGCGGTGTTGGCGATGTCGAGCACCATTGGCGGATGACGCCCCGCGGGGGCCGCCCAGGACCAGGGGTTGTTGCCCACGCGTTTCTCGCGACCGCCCCAGGGGGCCATGGCGGGGCTGGCATTGGTGCTGAGAAAGCCGATGCATCCCGCGGCCGCGGCGCGGCGGGTGAAATACATCGCCGTCCCGAAATGCCCCGAGTTTCGGACGGCGACCGCGCCGAGGCCGTGGTGGCCGGCCGCCTCGATCGCCCGGTCCATCGCCTCCTGCGCCACGACCTGGCCGATGCCGTCATGCCCGTCGAGAAGCGAGATCGCCCCAAGCCCACCTTCGACCGTGACGGGCGCGTCGATCCGCGTGGCACCCGAGGCGATGCGCGCCCCGTACCAGAAGGTGCGCATCACGCCGTGGGACGCGTGCCCCCAGAGATCGGCCTGTACGAGGCTGTCGGCGACAAGCGCCGCCCGCTCCCCCGCCATACCCATGGCCTCGTAACACTCGCCGACGAAGCGGCGCAGGTCGTCTGGCGCAACGCGGATCATGGTCGGACCCGAAGGCCAGGGACGGCGGCGGATGTTGGCATGGACAGTCCCAGGGTTGATCGGCGGACACTCCCGACCGCAGGTAGACCGGGCGCATGCGTCATTATCCCTTCCCCCCGCAAGAAAGGCCATGCCGCGGCGCGGCCGTTCATCGAAGGGCCTTTTCGAGCCAGAGAGCGGTCCCCAGCAGGGCGGCATCGTGCCCTGGGGGCGCCACGAGCTGCACTCCGATCGGCAGACCCAGCGGTCCCGTCCCGGTCGGCAGATGCAGGGCGGGACCACCCAGCAGGGTCCACACCCGGTTGAACTGCGGGTCGCCCGTCCCCGCCTCGGCGAGGGGGGCCTCGCCTCGGGCACTGAGCGTGAGGATCGCGTCGAAGGGCTCCATCGCGGAATGCAGGGCCGCGCCCGCGGTCCGGCGCGTGTCGAGAGCTGCGAGATAGGCCTCGGGCGTGATCAGCGCGGCTTCGTCGAGAAAGCTCCGGAACGGGTCGCTCAACAGCGCGGGATGAACGCGCCGCTCGAAGGCGAGCGCGCGGGCGGCTTCCCAGGCCATGATGACCTTCTGCGCCTCCATGAGCGCGTGCCAGCCCGAACCTGCGGCAAACACCTCGACCGCGGCATCCGCCGAGGCGGCGAGCTGCGCCACTCGCTCGAGCTCGGCCACGGCGTGGGGGTCGGCATCGTCCGCATCGGGCGTCCCCCAGAGCGCCAGCCGAGGCGCCTTGGCCGGTACCGGCGCGACAAGGTCGCTGCGCCCCGCCATGACACCGACCAAGAGCGCCACGTCCGCGACATTGCGCGCAAACCCGCCGATCGTATCCAGCGTTTCCGCCTGCAGCGACAGCCCGCTGCGGCTGATCATGGCGAAACTCGGCTTGTAGCCGACGACACCGCAAAAGGCCGCCGGACGGATGATCGAGCCCGCCGTCTGCGTGCCCGTGGCCAGGCTGGCACCCCCTGCCGCGACCGTGGCGGCAGAGCCGCTCGACGAGCCGCCGGGCGTATGGGCGGGGTTGTGCGGATTGCGGGTAGGTCCGGGCGTCATGTGGGCGAACTCCGTCGTGACGGACTTGCCGACGATGAGGCCCCCCGCCGCCCGGATCGCGGCCACGGCCGCCGCATCCCTGCCCGGTCGCCGCCCCGAGTAGATCGGAGAGCCACAGGCCGTGGGCATGTCGGCCGTGTCGAAGATGTCCTTGATCGCCACGGTGTGCCCGCCCAGGGGACCGCGCACGCCCTCCCGCTCCAGCCGGCGCGCCTCGGCCAGGACCGTGTCCCGATCGAGCCAGGCATAGGCGTGAAGCCGGTCTTCATCCTGCGCGATACGCGTCAGCGCCGCTTCGGCCAGGTCTATCGCGGACATGACATCTCCGGGTTGAGGTTGACGTACCAGGATCACGGTAGCGGCGGGCGCCGGTGCCCTGCCGCCCCGCCCCCCGGAAGGGCCGGGACGCGCTACGAGCGCAGTATCCCGAACCCTCCGAAAATCGCGAGAAAGCGGGGCCTTCCAGACCATGTCTATCGGATTTTTCGGGTTTGTGTCCCGCTTTTTTGGAGGGGGATAAGGGCCGGAAATCATTGCTCGCGTCAAGGCAGAGTTGTCCCGGCGCCTGGACATGCCAGCGGCGATCCTTACCAATGGTCTCAGTAAAAAAGATCAATCTGGACGAGTGTGACTGACCCACGCCTCACCTGCCCGATCTGCATGCCCCGTGAGGCCGGATTGATCCCCGCCCCTCGGCATGTGCCCGCGTGGGATGACCTCACCGGCCCGGAACAGATGGCGATGTTGGCCGAGGTCGGCGCCGCACTCGGCCGCGGTACGGCCGGTTTCGTTGCCGCATCCGATCACGGCCATTTCCACCTGCGGGAAGCCAGTGGCGCACGCCTGACAACCGGTGGTCGCGATCCGCTCCTGCCGTTGCTCGCCGAACGGCTGGACGCCGCGCAATCGGTCGACCTGGCAATTGCCTTCGCCATGGACAGCGGCGTGGCCTTGCTCGAGCCCTGGTTCCGCGAGCTTTTGGCACGTGGCGGACGGCTCAGGATCGTGGTGGGCGATTATCTCGACACGACCGACCCGACCGCCTTGGCGCGCCTGCTGGACCTGGAAGGCGCGGAGCTCTTCGTGTTCGAAACGGGAGGCCTCAGCTTTCACCCGAAGGCCTGGCTGTTCCGCGCCGCTGATGCACGTGGGGCGGCGATTGTCGGAAGCTCCAACCTGTCCCAATCGGCGCTGAGCGATGGCGTGGAATGGAACCTGCAGTCCGAAGATGC
>CBFIFZ010000110.1:0-9546 GCA_965661995.1 Roseicyclus sp. | reverse complement strand
GGCGCTCTCGCGCGTGTTGGTGCCGGGCCTGTTCCTGCCCTTCGCCGCCGATGCGGCACGCATCCGCGACGCGCCCGTGACCCTGTCCTGGCGCGGCGGGATCGTCGGGATCGGGCCCGAGGGCCTGCCCCGCGCGAGCGGTGTCCTCAAGCTCGCCGATGCGGCCGAGGCGGACCTGTTCCTGCATCCAGGCGGCACGGCTCTGCCCGCCGCCCCGCGCGAGACACGGGCCCGCCCCGACCAGGCGGCCTGGGACGCCCTTCTGGCCCTCGCGCATCGCACCTACGCCCCCGCGACCGAGGCCTCGCGCCTGTCCGGTGCCGGTGCGGGCCTGAGCGACAACGACTGAGGAGGAGAGATGACCGAAACCCGACGCATGACCCTGGCAGAGATCGAGGATCTCGCGCTCCGCGCCCTGGTGGCCGCGGGCACGTCCGAGGCCAACGCCCGCCCGCTGGCCGTGGCGACGGCCGCGACCGAGGCGGACGGGGTGGCGAGCCACGGGCTTGCCTATATCCCGATCTATGCCGAGCATGTGCGCTGCGGAAAGGTCGACGGGCGGGCGGTGCCGCGGGTGGCGCAGACCCGGCCCGGCGTGCTGGTGGCCGATGCGGGAACGGGCTTTGCCCATGCCGCAATCGACGCGGGTTTCACACAGCTGATCCCGCTTGCCCGCGAACAGGGGGTGGCAGTGCTCTTCGTGCGGGAAAGCTACAATTGCGGGGTCTTGGGCATCCATACCGCCCGGCTGGCCGAGGCGGGGCTGGTCGGCCTCGGCTTCACCAACGCGCCCGCCTCCATCGCGCCCTCGGGCGGGGCGAAGCCCGTGGTGGGCACCAACCCGTTCTCCTTGGCCACACCGGGGGAAGAGGGCCTCATGATCGATCAGTCGGCCTCGACCATCGCGAAATCCGAGGTGATGAAACACGCCCGCGAGGGCAAGCCCATCCCCGAGGGCTGGGCGCTGGACGCAGACGGCAACCCCACGACCGACGCGGAGGTCGGGCTCAAGGGCTCGATGGCACCCTCGGGCGGCTACAAGGGCGTGGGCGTGGCGCTGCTGGTCGAGACGATGGCCGCGGCCCTGTCGGGCGCGTTGCTGGGAAAGGACGCCGCGCCCTTCTCGGGCACGGTGGGCGGGCCGCCGCGGACAGGGCAGTGTTTCCTGGCCATCGACCCGGATGCAGGGGCGCATGGCCTGTTTGCCGAGCGCATGGGCGCGCTGACCGCCGCGATCCGCGCGCAGGAGGGCGCACGCCTGCCCGGTGACGGGCGGCGCGCGTCGCGCGCGCGTGCCGTGGCCGAGGGGGTGGAGGTGTCCGAGGCGACGCTGGCGAAGATCGAAGCGATCTTCGGCTGAGGGGGGCCAGATCCTTGCGAGGATCTGGCTGCGCTTTTTGCAAAAGGCGCATGCAGCCTCTTGCAAGAGGCTGAGGCAAACCCTTGCAAGGGTTTGCCGCGCGCTACCCCCGGTATTTCTCGATGAAGGCGTCGATCTCGAGCGCGCGGAAATCCGGCACCGCCCGACCGAAGCGGTCGTGGTCCCAGTCCCACCAGGCGATCTGCATCAGCGCCTCTTCCTGCGCGTGCGTGAAGCGTCGCCGGATCGGCACCGCCGGCACGCCCGCCACGATCGTGTAGGGCGCGACATCCTTCGTCACCACCGCGCCTGCGCCGACCACGGCCCCCGTGCCGATGGTGACCCCCGCGGTCACCGTCACGCCATGGCCGATCCAGACGTCATGGCCGACCGTGACCCAATGCTCGCGCCGCCAGTCGAAGAACCCGGCCTCGTCCTCGCCGAAGCCGTACATCCCCGCGCGGTAGAGCGCGTGATGCTGGCAGGCCCGCCATGTCGGGTGGTTGCCCGGGTTGAGCCGCACCATGTTGGCGATGTTGGTCCACTTGCCGATCGTGGTCCAGACGACATGGCCGAACTCGCAGATGTAGGAATAATCCCCCATCTCGCATTGGCTCATCTTCGTCAGCCGACCCACCTCGGTCCAGCGGCCCAGGGTGACATCGGCGCCGACCTCCGCCTCGGGATGCAGGGTCGGCGCCTCGCTCAGTGTCTTGGTCATGCGTCGTGCTTCTCGCCGATGGACCAGAGCCGCACGCGCTTCGAGAGCCAGTCGATGGCGAAGATCAGCACCAGAACGTTCAGCACCACGAAGGCCACCTGGTCATAGAGCTGCGCGCGGAAGCGTTCGATGATGATCATCCCGATGCCGCCCGCGCCCACGATGCCGAGGATGGTGGCCGAGCGCGTGTTGCTCTCCAGAAAGTAGAGCGACTGCGAGATGAAGACCGGCAGCACCTGCGGAATATAGCCGTAGCGGATGATCCCGAGCGGCCCCGCGCCGGTGGCGCGCACGCCCTCGACCTGCTTGCGGTCGATGTTCTCGATCGCCTCGGAATAGAGCTTGGACAGCGTGCCGAGGTCCGAGACGAAGATCGCCAGAACACCCGCCAGCGGCCCCAGCCCCACGGCCCGCACGAAGACGAGGCCCCACACGAGCTGGTCGATCCCGCGCAGGATGTCGAGCACCCGGCGCACCGCCTGCCGCACGATGGCCAGCGGCATCACGTTCTTGGCCGCGAGAAAACCCACGACAAGCGAGCCCAGCGTGCCCAGAAGCGTGCCGAGGAAGGCCATGGCGAGCGTCTGGGCGATGCCCACGTAGATCTGGCGATAGGCCCAGTCGCCCATGTCCTGCCAGACGAAGAAGTTCCGCAAGAGCGCGAGAACCCGCTCTGAGCTGTCGAGCAGCCGACCGAAGTCGAAATACCACATGGACCAGGCAAGGTAGACCACGGCGGCCAGCAACGGCCACCAGCGGCGCAAAAGACCACCCGTCCCGGGAAACACGCTGCCATGGCTCTGGCGCAGGGCCGCGACCTGTTCGTCGGTGACGGCCGAGATGGAGGCGATGCTCATCAGAAATTCTCCCGCCCGATATAGCCCAAGCGGATCCGCTCGGAGATCAGGTCGATGACGGTGACCATGAGAACGACGAGGATCAGGACCGCGAGCACCCGGTCATCCGAGTAGAAGGAGATGACGCGGTTCAACTCCTGCCCGATGCCGCCCGCGCCCACGAAGCCGATGATGGAGGAGGCGCGCACGTTGATCTCGAAGCGCAGCATGGCGTAGCTGAAGAAATTGGGCGCGACCTGCGGGACGACGCCGAAGACCATCTTCTCGGCCCATGTGCCGCCGACCGCGGTGATCCCCTCGACCGGGCGGGACGAGGCGTTCTCGTTCACCTCGGCGAAGAGCTTGCCGAGCGCCCCCGCGGTATGGATGGCGATGGCGATGATGCCCGCCAGCGGGCCGATGCCGATCATGAAGACGAAGACCAGCGCCAGAAGGATCTCGGGGATGCCGCGGCAGACCTCGAGAAAGCGGCGCGAGAGCCAGTAGATCCAGCTGTTCGGCGCAAGGTTCGCCGCGGCCGGGAAGCTGAGGACAAAGGCCACCCCAGCCCCCAGCAGGGTCGCGGTGATCGCCATGAGAATGGTTTCCCACAGCAGCTCCACGTAGTCCCAGAAATCGGTGTACCAGAAGGTGAGCGAGCCGGGCACGGCGCGCCCTTCCTCGGTGCGGCCTTCGAACAGCACGTCCCACTGCAGGTCGGGGATGATCGTGCCGAAATACTCGAAGATCCGCGGGATGCCGTTGGCCAACCTGTCGGGGTAGAACTGGCTGATCCAGATCGAGAGCCCGAGGCAGATCGTGAAGGCGCCAAGCGCCACGATGTTCCAGACGCGCTTGGAGGCGCGCAGCTCGGCCCGGTGTCGCTCGAAGGTGGAGATGGCATCGCGCGGCGCGCCGCCGGACGCCCCCGCGGAGCCGCCCATCATGGGAATGTCGGTCATGTCCGTCGCTCCGTCAGGCCGGCACGGGGGCGCGGGCGGGACCCGTGGGGATCGCGGTCGAGGTCGCGGCCTCGTTGAAGGCCTCGTCGGCCTCGGCGCCGTAGATCTCGCGCGCCATCTGCGTGGTCAGCAGGTCCGGCGTGCCGTCGAAGACAATGCGCCCGTCCTGCATTCCGATGATGCGGTCGCAGTAGTTCCGCGCGGTGTCGAGCGTGTGCAGGTTGCAGATCACGGTGATGCCGTCCTGCTGGTTGATGTCGCGCAGCGCGTCCATGACGATCTTGGCGTTCATCGGGTCGAGCGAGGCGATGGGCTCATCGGCGAGCAGGATCTTGGGCTCCTGCGCCAGCGCGCGGGCAATGGCGACGCGCTGCTGCTGGCCGCCCGAAAGCGTCTCGGCGCGCTGCAGCGCGGTGTGGGCCATGCCCAGCCGGTCCAGCGCCTGGATTGCGAAGGCGCGCTCGCGCGGGGTGAAGATCTGCGCCATCGAGCGCCATTGCGGCAGCTCGTAGAGCCGCCCGGTCAACACGTTGGTGATCACGTCGAGGCGGCCCACCAGGTTGAACTGCTGGAAGATCATCGCGCAGTCGGACCGCCAGGCGCGCAACTCCTTGCCCTTCAGCTGCGCGATATCCGCATCGCCGAACAGGATCTGCCCCTCGGAGGGGTCGATCAGACGGTTCAAAAGGCGCAGCAGCGTCGACTTGCCTGCACCGGACCGGCCGATGATGCCGACCATCTGGCCGTCGGGGATCTCCAGATTGGCATTGTTGACGGCGAGGTTGTCGCCGAAGCGGCGGGTCAGCTTGTCGAGTTTCAGCATGGATGGCGCCCTCGGTTCGGGTGATGGATAGGGTGTTCCGGTTGGCCGCTCTCCCCCAAGCGAACCCACCGCAACACAGTCGAAACGGGGCCGACAGGTGGTCGGCCCCGCTCCGGAGGTCAGGGGATCAGCGCTCGCCGGCGAGCTGGCGGCGCATGTTGATGATCGGCTCGTAGAACGAGTGGCTGATCGGCCAGTAGCCCATCGACTCGCCGTCGTTGATCGCGTCGAAGCAGTCGCGGTCGTGGTTCTGCAGCTGCATCATCGCGCCCATCACCTGGTCCTTCAGCTCCTGCGGGAGGTCCGAGCGGATCACGCGGGGGCCGTTGGTGATCAGGTTCGACTGCCAGATGATCTGGATTTCCGACATGTCCAGCATGTCCTTGTCGACCATCGAGCGCAGGTTGCCGCGGCTGTAGCCTTCGTTGATGTCGCCAACGCCGGAGGTCCAGGTGACGCCCGCGTCATACTGGCCGTTCAGAACCGCGACCACGGCCTGCTCATGACCGCCGCCAAAGCCGGTTTCCGAGAAGTAGGCCTCGGGCTCGATACCCATCTGGCGCAGCTCTGCCAGCGGCACGAGATAGCCCGAAGTCGAGTTCGGGTCGGCCCAGGCGAGGCTGTGGCCTTCCATCTCTTCCAGGGTCGTGATGCCGCTTTCGGCGCGCGTGTACATCACGGCATAGTAGCCGAGCGAGCCGTCGATCTGCATCGTGGTGTAGAGCGGCTCGACCGCGTTCTCGTCCTGCAGGTAGATGCCGGCGTAGCCCGCGGAACCCAGGCCCGCGAATTCCAACTGGCCGGCCAGCAGGCCCTGCATCACGCCCGCGTAGTCGGAAGCGGGGAAGAGCTCGACATCGACGCCGAGACGCTCTTCGAGATAGGCTTCCTGGCAGGCGTGGTCGCGCAGGCGGTCGGCTTCGTTCTCGCCGCCCAGAAGGCCGATGCGGAACACCGGCACCTCGTCGCGCCAGTCCTGCGCGATTGCGGCGGTGGAGGTCAGTGCGGTTGCGCCCATCACGAGCGCGGTCAGGCTGGTCTTGAACATGGGTTTCGTCCCTGTGGCTGGTTCGATCATCCCGGGGACCGGCCACGCCGCAGCGCAGCACCCACCCCCGTTGCGGCAGAGGGCTAGGGGCGTTCTGTGATCGGTTTGTAAATGGGCCGTGAAGAATTCGTGACGGGCGGGCAAGTGACCTGCTCGCCACGATAAACGCCGAGTCGGCAGCGCCTGCGGGCCGCGCAACCGCCCCGGCGGAGCCTCGACAAGCGGCGGATTTGTCGGTGAATTTCAGCCCTTGGTTGCGGCCTACGCGGCGCTCACCCCAAGGCGGACGATTCGAACGGGCCCGCGCCCAGCGGGCGCAACCACGATTGTCACGAAAGGATCATCGCCGCGCCGCGCGCGTGTTACCTTGCCCTGTTGCGAGGGCTGCATCGCAAGGAGACCGCCATGTTCGATGCAGCCCCCCCTGCCCCGCTGACACTCAGCCATGCCCGCATCGTCACGCCCGCGGGCGTCACCGAGGGCGCGCTACGGATCGAGGAGGGGCGCATCGCCGGGATCGGCGCGGCGACCGACGGGCTCGACCTGCGCGGGGCATACCTGGTCCCCGGCATCGTCGACCTGCACACCGATCACGTGGAGCGCCACACCCATCCGCGCGTCTCGGTCCTCTGGCCCTTCCTGCCGGCACTCATGGCCCATGACGCCGTGGTGATCTCGGGCGGCACCACGACCGTCTTCGACAGCCTGTCGGTCGGCGCCTCGATGAAGCGCCCCGAGCGGCGCGAGATCCTCGAGCCGCTGGTAGCCGCATTGGCCGAGGGGCAGGCCGCGGGCGCCTTTCGCGCCGAGCACCTGCTGCACCTGCGCTGCGAGATATCGGACCCCGCCACCATGGCGCTGGTCGATGCCACCGCCGCGCACCCGCTGACGCGGCTGGTCTCGGTCATGGACCACACGCCGGGCGACCGGCAAAGCCCGGACGTCGAGAAATGGTTCCAGCACATGATCCACGAGATGGAGGTGGACGAGGACACCGGGCGCGACATGATGGACGACCTTTTCGAGCGCTCCCGCACCCGCGGGGCCGAGGTGCGCGCCCATGTCATCCGCGCCGCCCATGCCGCCACGCTGCCGCTCATGAGCCATGACGACCGAACGCTCGCCCATGCCGATCAGGCCGCCGCCGAAGGCGTGGCGATCTCGGAGTTCCCCACCACGCTCGAGGCCGCGCGGCGCGCCCGCGAGCTGGGCCTGTCGATCGTGGCGGGCGCGCCCAACTACCTGCGCGGCGGCTCGCAATCGGGCAATGTCGCGGTGGCCGAGCTGCTGGCCCACGGCCTCGTCGACGCGCTGGCCTCCGATTACGTGCCGCGCTCGCCGCTCGACGCGGCCTTCCGGCTCGCCGCCGATCCCGCCCTGCCCCATGACCTGCCCGCGGCGCTGGCGCTGGTGAGCGGCAACCCCGCGCGGATGACGGGGCTCGACGATCGCGGGCAGATCGCGGAAGGATTGCGCGCCGACCTCGCCGCCCTGCGCCTCGTGGACGGGCAGCCGGTGGTGCAGGCGGTCTGGCGCAACGGAAGGCAGGTGTTCTGATGCCCCCCCTCAAGATCGGCGCGGCCCTGATGGTCGCTGACATCCCCACCTACCGCGACTGGCTGATCGACGGCCAGCGCGACCTCGAGGTGCAGGATTTCCTGCGCCCCGATGTGCTCCTCGGCGACTGGCGCGGCCTTGTCACACAGGCGAAACACCACCTGGAGGGGTTCGACGGACGCCTCGGCATCCACGGGCCCTTCTACGATCTCGCCCTCGACACCGCCGATCCCGAGATCGCCCCCATCGTCGCCCGCCGCTACGTCACCGCGGTCGAGGCCGCAGCGGCACTCGGCGCCACCCAGATGGTGATCCATTCGCCCTTCACCACATGGGACTGGTTCAACTTCGGCGATCACCCGCGCCACGGCAACACCCCCTCCGCGCTGGAGGCCAAGACCGCCCGCGTCCACGCGCTGCTGCGCGATGCGGTCGCCCTGGCCGAGGCGCATGGCGTCACGCTGGTGATCGAGAACATCGAGGATATCGAGCCGGGCTACCGCCGCGACCTCGCCCAGAGCTTCGCCTCCGACGCCGTGCGCCTCTCGATCGACACCGGCCACGCGCATTACGCCCATCACGCCACCGGCGCGCCGCCCGTCGATTACTTCGTCACCGATGCAGGCCCGATGCTGGCCCATGTCCACCTGCAGGATGCCGACGGTTTCGCCGATCGCCACTGGCCGCCCGGGCGCGGCACGGTCAACTGGCACGCCGTCTTCCACGCCATCGCCGCCCTGCCCCAGCGCCCGCACCTCGTGCTGGAGCTGCGAGACCCCGCCGATATCCCCGCGGCCCTAGCGTATCTCGAGCGCGAAGGCCTCGCACACTGAACGCGCCCGTGCCCTTCATCTTTCCCCAAATACGCAACTCCGCCGCCGACACCCCGCGCCGAGGGCGTCAAACCGGGCGCCCCCGCCCCTCAGGCGACGCGCGCGCCCGCCGCCCAGACGCCGCGCAGCACCGGCACGCCCTCGACCAGGCGGAAGCGGATCACGTCGGCGCGCATCCCCTCGGCCAGCTGGCCCCGATCCATGAGACCCGCCGCGCGAGCGGGGGCCGCGCTGACCGTGGCCATGGCACGGGCCATGTCGCCCCAGAGATCGCCCAGCAGAACGGCGGCATAGAGCAGCGCCGCGGGCACGTAGTCGGACGACAGGATGTCCAGCAGCCCCGCCTCGGCCAGTGCGCCAGCCGAGACATTGCCCGAATGCGACCCGCCCCGCACGAGGTTGGGCGCCCCCATCATCACGGCGATGCCGTGCTGGCGGCAGGCGCGGGCGGCCTCCTCGGTGGTGGGGAACTCGGCCAGCGCGATGCCATGCGCCGCCGAGCGCGCGACATGCGCGACAGCTGTATCATCATGGCTCGCCAGCACCGCGCCCAGCCGCTGCGCGGCCTCGACGGCGGCGGCCTCATGGGCGTCGCGCACCGCCTCACCCAGCGCCTGCCGGGTGCGGACATGTTCCTGGAACACCTCCTCCGACAGCCCGTGCTTGCCCTTCATGTAGGTGGCATATTGCCCGATATCGGCGAACTGGCGTTGCCCCGGCGTGTGGTCCATCAGGCTGAGGATGCCGATGCGGTCCTCGGGTCCGAACTGCGCCAGCTCCTCGGCCAGCGAATGCGAACAGATCTCGGCGCGCAGGTGGATGTGATGGCTGATCTTCAGCGCCCCCGAGGCGCGCATCGCCAAGAGCTCGTCCGCCAGCTCGCGCGCGTAGCGCGACCAGCCGATCCCGCCCTTGCCCTCGATCGAGCCCACGCGGATCGCGTCGTAGACCGTGGTGATGCCGCAGGCGGCAAGCTCGGCGTCATGGGCGACGATGGCGGGCTTGTGCGGCCAATGGGCCGAGGGGCGCGGGCGGATATGCCGCTCGAGGTTGTCGGTATGCAGCTCCACCAGACCCGGCGCGACGATGTCGCCACCGCAATCGACGGCCCCCGCGGGCACCGCCCCGCCAGCGGCAACCTCCACGATCTCACCACCCTGAAGGGTGATACGGCCCGTCACCTCGCCCTCGGCAAGGATCAGACGGGCATTGGCAAGGGTCAGGGTCTCTGGCATCGGGGCATGGTCACGGGGCATCGGGGCCTCAGAAAGACAGGATAGGATGGACGGGTTCAAGCGGTTCGGTCTCTACGTGGTACCCGAGGGCGCGTTCTATCGCGCGGGCGCGGATTGGCTGGGCTGGGACAGCGCGGCGGGCGCGGCGGTGGCGCAGCCCGACCTGCCGGG
>CBFIFZ010000109.1:0-9557 GCA_965661995.1 Roseicyclus sp. | reverse complement strand
AGCGTCCCCGGCTCGAGGTCGAAGCGAGCCTTGAAAGCCGGAACGCGCGACGCCCAGATCCCGAACAGAAACCCGTTGAACACGAAGGCCGCAGCGACGGCGCGCCATCCCGCGTCGGCCCGGAGGGCGCGCGGCCTGGCGTCTGTGCTGGGGGCTGCCTCGGCCATGTTTTCCTTGGGGCTGAACCAGAAAACGACACCGAGGGGTGCCGTTTCCTGATGCTTGTCCTGATGGGGTCGCCGAGCGGGCTCAGACCTGCTTGGAGACCTGCGTGAACTCCAGCTCGACCGGCGTCGCGCGGCCGAAGATCGAGACGGTGACCTTGAGGCGCTGGTTGTCGTCGTCGACTTCCTCGACCATGCCGTCGAAATCCTCGAACGGGCCTTCGTTGACCTTGACCTTTTCGCCGATCTCGAAGGTGATGGTGGAGCGCGGGGTGGCCTCGCCTTCCTCGACGCGGTTGAGGATCGAGTTGACCTCTTCGTCGCGCATCGGCATCGGGCGGCCCTGGGGGCCGAGGAAGCCGGTGACGCGCGGGATCGAGTTGATGGCGTGATAGCCCTGATCCGTCATCTCCATGCGCACAAGCACGTAGCCCGGCATGAAGCGGCGCGGCACGGTGACCTTCTTGCCGCGGCGGATCTCGATCACGTCCTCTTCGGGGACGAGCACCTCTTCGATCACGTCCTCGAGGCCCTTCTCGGCCACCGCGGTGCGGATCTGCTCGGCGATGCGCTTTTCGAAATTCGACAGCACGCTGACCGAATACCACCGTTTCGCCATCCTCGAATCCCTTCTCATCAGAGGCGCGGGTGCGCCCGGAAATCCCAATATGTTCAAAGCCTTGCGGCCCGCCCTCCGTCCGGACACGACTGGAGAGACCACTGAGGCGTCACTGTCGATGTCGGGGGAGTGTGCCTGCAGATACAGCGCCGCCCGCCGATTGGCAAGCCTGCGCTGACGTCAGCCGAAGAAGGTCAGGATCAGTTCGAGACCGTTGCGGATCAGCCAGTCGACGAAGAAGAAGAAGATGGCGAAGACCACGGCCAGCAGGAACACCATGGTGGTCGTCACCAACACCTCGCGACGGGTCGGCCAGACCACCTTGGCGATCTCGGCGCGGGTCTGCTGGAGGAACTGGAACGGGTTGGCCATGGGTCATCTCATCTGTCGGATGGGGGGGCATATACGCATCCCCGGCGCGGGGCGCAAGGCGGCGAAAGGGCCGGAACGCCCGTGTCACACCGCGTACACACCCCGTACACACCGCGTGCATACGCAATGCACGCCGCCCACGGCCCAGCCGCGCCCAGGGCCCCTTGCGATTTTGGCTGACGGGTCGCCCAAGCGATGCGATAGCTGGGGCACCCCCGCGCCATCAAGGACAGCAGATGACCCAGACCATCCCCTTCTTCGACGGCCACAACGACTTTCTCCTGCGATTGATGAAATCGCCCGCCCCGCGGGAGGAGACATGGCTCGGCGCTTCGGGGGCGGGGCATCTCGACCTGCCGCGGATGAAGGAGGCCGGGTTCGCTGGTGGGCTTTTCGCGATCTTCGTGCCGCCCGTCTCGAGCGGGCCGCCACCCGATTTCAGGGCGCTGATGGCCGAGCCGCCCTATGCCATGCCGCTGCCGCCCGAGATGGACCACGCGACGGCTCAGCCCGTCGCGCTGGAGATGGCGGGGCTGATGCACTGGATGGTGCGGGCCGCGCCCGAGGATTTCGCCCTCTGCCGGACGGCCGCCGAGATCCGCGCGGCGATGGCCGCGGACCGGATCGCGGGGGTGATGCACATGGAGGGGGCCGAGGCGATCGGCCCGGACCTCGATGCGCTATACCTGTTCCACGACATGGGCCTGCGCTCGCTCGGGCCGGTCTGGAGCCGCCCGACAGCCTTCGGGCATGGCGTGCCGATGGCCTATCCGGGATCGCCAGACACGGGGCCGGGGCTGACCGAGGCGGGCAAGGACCTGGTCCGGCTGTGCGACGACCTCGGCATCATGATCGACCTGTCGCATCTGAACGAGGCGGG
Organism: Roseicyclus sp.; assembly: GCA_965661995.1. Lineage (GTDB taxonomy): Bacteria > Pseudomonadota > Alphaproteobacteria > Rhodobacterales > Rhodobacteraceae > Roseicyclus. The sequence continues at coordinate 7,522 of CBFIFZ010000109.1, read as the reverse complement.
GTTCGACGATGTCGCAGCCCACTCGAGCGCGCCGCTGGTGGCGACGCATTCCAATGCCCATGCCGTCTGCCCCTCGCCGCGCAACCTGACGGATCGGCAGCTGCACATGATCCGCGAGCGGGGCGGCATGGTGGGGCTGAACTTCGCCACCTTCTACCTGAACCCGGACGGGCGGTCGGACAGCACTCTGGGCTGGGACGTGATGCGCCGTCACCTCGACCACTTGATCGAGACGCTGGGCGAGGATCACGTGGGCCTCGGCTCGGATTTCGACGGTTGCATCCTGCCCGACCTGATCGGCGACGTGACGGGCGTGCCCGCGCTCTTCGCCGCGCTGGCCGAGGCGGGATACGGCGAGGCGCTCATCGCCAAGCTGGCGCGCGAGAACTGGATGGCCTGTCTCGGCCGCTGCTGGCGGTGAGCCGGGTCTGATGCGGTGTGGGAAGCCGTGGTCTTGGCAGGGGCGGAGGGACTCGAACCCCCGGCCTGCGGATTTGGAATCCGCTGCTCTACCAACTGAGCTACACCCCTAGGCCGGGGTGCGGGATAGGGCGAAACGGGGCGGTTGTCCAGACGGGAAACGCGGGTGTCGGTCGCCTGTCAGTCGTCTGTCAGTCGGCGCCCCACGGGCCGTGCAGCCCGGTTTCGCCCGGGCGGTCGATGCGTTCGAAGCCATGCGCGCCGAAGCGGTCGCGTTGGGCCTGGATCAGGTTGGCGGTGCCGCGCTTCTTGCGCAAGGTGTCGAGATAGGCGAGCGAAGCCGCCAGCGCGGGCACGGGATGACCCGCCAGGCTGGCCGCGGCGACCGTGCGGCGCAGCGCGGGGAGGGTGCGGCGCAGGAGGTCGGCGAACTGCGGCGCGAAGGCGAGGCGCTCGCCCGGCGCCTCGCGGAGCGCGCTGGCCATGTCGTCCAGCATGGCCGAACGGATGATGCAGCCCGCGCGCCAGATCTCGGCGATGCGCGGCAGGGGCAGGCCCCATCCCTCCTCCGCGCCCGCGGTGGCGAGAAGGGTAAAGCCCTGCGAATAGGCGAGGATCTTGGCGGCGATCAGCGCGCCCTCGAGGTCGGCGTCGGGAAGATCGAGCGGCGCGGCGGTGCCGAAGATCTCGGCGCCCCTGCCCCGTTCCTCACGCTCGCCCGACAGGACGCGGGCGGTCACGGCGGCCTCGACGGCCGGAAGCGGGGCCGCGCGGCGCTGCGCGTCGATCACGGTCCAGCGGCCGGTGCCCTTCTGGCCCGCGCGGTCGGCGATCACGTCGAGCATGGGTTGGCGGGTGTCGGGATCGGTCGCCGCGGCGACCTCGGCCGTGATCTGGATGAGGTAGGAGGCGAGCGGCCCGTCGTTCCAACGGGCGAAACTGGCGGCGATGGTTTCGGCCCCCTGCCCCATGCCGTCACGCATGAGGCCATAGACCTCGGCGATCATCTGCATGTCGGCGTATTCGATGCCGTTATGGACCATCTTGACGTAATGGCCCGCGCCCTCCGGCCCCAGATGGGCGACGCAGGGGTCATGCTCGAAGCGGGCGGCGGCAAGCTCGAGCACGGGCTGGAGAAGCGTCCAGGCGCGCTCTGACCCGCCGGCCATCATCGAGGGGCCGCTGCGCGCGCCCTCGGCCCCGCCCGAGACGCCAAGGCCGAGGTGGAGGGTGCCCTCGGCCTCCGCCTCGGACGCGCGGCGGTTCGTGTCCTGCCAGTCGGAATTGCCGGCGTCGACGATCACGTCGCCTGCGTCGATGAGCGGGCGGAGGGCGGCGATCTGCTCGTCCACGGGCTTGCCCGCGGGGACCATCAGGAGGATGCGGCGGGGCCGCGCGATGGCGGCGACGAATTCCGAGAGGTCGCGGGCGGGGACGATGTTGGGGGACAGATCCTCGGCCACGGCGTCGGTCATGAAATCATCGATGCGGGAGGCTGTGCGGTTGAAGACGGCGATGCGGTGGCCGGTCTCGGCGATGTTGAGGGCGAGGTTTGCCCCCATCGTGCCCAGGCCGATCAGGCCGATCTCGGCGGTGTCGCGGGTGTCGCGGGTGTCGCTCATCGGGGGGGTGTCCCTGTCCGGTCGTCGGTTCGGGGAGAGGCTAGGGCCTCGGGCCGGGTCGCGCCAGAGGCTCCGTGCAGATTGACCGTGCGGTCAAACCCGTCCAAGGAAGGGCGCCGGAAGGGAGAGGTGATGAGCCTGGGTGGACGCATAGCCAAGAGCCCTGTCGTGAACCGGGTGGTGGCCGGGTTGTTCAAGGCGTGGCTGCGGCTGGCCTGGGCGACCTCGCGCCGCGAGCAGGATGGCTGGGACCGCGTGGCCGAGCTGCTGGAGCGGCATGGCGCGGTGATCATCGTGTGCTGGCACCAGCGGATCATGCTGACGCCCTGGATGTTCGACCTGGGGCGCTATCGCTGCCAGAGCCTGACCTCGGCCGGGCATGCGGGGCGGCTGGTGGGGTGGATCCACCGCGCCTTCGGGATGGGGACGGTGCCGATGCCCAAGGGCGTGCTGGGCGCGGCCGAGATGCGGGTGGTGCTGAAGGGGCTGAAGGAGGGGATCTCGATCGGGGTTTCGCCCGACGGGCCGCGCGGGCCTGCGCGGGTGGCCAAGGTCACGCCGATCCAATGGGCCCGCACGGCGCGGGTGCCGGTGGTGGTCTTCACCTTCGCGGGCTCGCGCTACTGGGCGTGGGAGACCTGGGACCGGCTGCACTTCCCCCTGCCCTTCGGGCGGCTGGCGCTGATCTGGCGCGAATGGGAGCGCGCGGTGCCCGAACGCTTCAGCGAGGAGGAGGGCCGCGCGCTGGCCGACGAGCTGGGCGCCTTCATGGACGCGGTGACGGCGGAGGCCGACGCGCGGGTGGCGTAGGCTGGGCGCGCAGGGCGAAGCTGGGCGGACTCGCCCAGCCTACGCGGCTTCGAGCGCCGCGAGGTCGGCGCCGCAGATCGCGGCCTCGGCGGCGAGGATGCGGTCGATGGGCCAGTCCCACCAGGCGATCTCGAGCAGGCGCGCCACGGTCGCCGCGTCGAAGCGGGGGCGGATCACGCGGGCCGGGTTGCCCGCGACGAGGCTGTAGGGAGGGATCTCGCCGCCCACCACGGCGCCTGCGCCGATGATCGTGCCCGACCCGATCCGCGCGCCGGGCAGGATCGTGGCGCGGGTGCCGATCCAGACGTCGTGGCCGATCACCGTGTCGCGCCCCGGCCCCGGCATCGAGGGGCGCCCGGCCACCGGCCCGCCGCCGAAAATGGCGAAAGGATAGGTCGAGTGCCCGTCGCGCCGGTGATTGGCAGAGGCCGTCACGAAGAGCGCGCCGTCGGCGACCTGGCAGAAGCGGCCCAGCACCAGCCGCTCGGGGCTGAAGTCGAAGAGATAGGGCGCAAGATGCGCGGCCCAGTCCGCGGGCGGGTGATGGGCCGAGGCGTAGGAATAATCGCCCACCTCCCAGCGGGGATGGTCGATCACGGGTTTGAGGAACACCGTGCCGGGATGGATGGCGCCATCGGGCATGGGAACGGGATGGACGGCATCGGGCCGCGCGAAGGGGCGTGCGTCAGGCATGGATGGACCTCTGGTCTGAACGGTGTTTCAGGCGTGAAACGGGGTTAGAGCGAAGTCTTGTCCATGTCAGCCTCCATCGGTGCCGGCGTTTGGCGTGTTGGTCATCTGACGAGCGATACCCACTGACGGCGTTGAGCCGAGGCTGTGTGGAAACTTGGTCGGTTTTCTGCGCTGAGGACGTCCTGCCGACGTCTTCGGGGTTTTAGGGTTTTTGGGCGACTTTGTCGTTCCTTGGGCCGGAGAGGCGCGGAGACTCGGAATTGGAGGTCTCAGCAGGCGGAATTTGACCTGAGAGCCCTGGTTCAGGCCGGAATGGCGGCCAGAAGTCCCGGCACCCCGATCAGGGAGATCATGCGCTTGATGTTGTAGGCGAGGACGTGGAACGCCATCTCGGTGCGGACGTGCCCGAGCGTTCGCATCCGGAAGTGCGTCGCCCCCATCCACGCCTTGATCGTGCCGAACGGGTGCTCGACGGTCGAGCGGCGGAGCGCCATCAGGGCGGGATCGCGGCTCATCCGATCGCGCATCGCGTCCACCAGGTACTCGTGCTCCCATCGGGTGATCCGGCGCTCTTTCCCGGTGGTGCAGCGCGCCTTGACAGGGCAGGTCTGACAGACGTTGGTCCAGTAGCGGTGCACCACCAAGCCCTGCTCCTCGGTCGTGTAGTGGCGCCTCAGCGTCTCGCCTGCCGGGCACCGATAAATATCCGCATCGGCGTCATAGGCAAAGTCGGCCTTCACATACATGCCCTTCTTGCGGTTGCCCGAGGTCTCGGGCCGGGGGAGGGTCGTGGTGATCCCATCCTCGTGACAGGCCAGGATCTCGCGGCCGCTGAAGTAGCCCTTGTCGGCCACCACTCTCATCTCGTTGCGCCCGAGCGCAGCCTTCGCCCCCTTGGCCATCGGCGCGAGTTGTTCGCGGTCGTGCCCGTCATTGATCACGTCATGTGTCACGATCAGATGGGTCTCCGTGTCCACCGCGGCCTGGGCGTTGTAGCCAACAAAACCGCTTCCCTTGGCGCTGGTCGCCATGGAACGGGCGTCCGGATCGGTCAGGGAGATCTGACTGTCCGAGGCCTCCTTCAGCGCCCGGTCCATGTCCTGCAGACGCTGGATCTCCTGCCGGATGCGGTCGGTGCGGTGAGACAGGTTGGCTATCTTCTCAGCCCGGGCCTCTCCGTCTTCCTGACGGTCGATCCGCACCATCTCCTCCAGGTAGCGAGCGATACTGGCCTCGAGATGGGTAATCCGGCTGGCGATCTTGCCCTTGGTGAAGTTCTTGTCCCGATTATTGACGGCCTTGAACTTGCTGCCGTCGATCGCGACACAGTCGCCCCTCAAAACCCCGACCCGCCGGCAGAGCTCCACGAACTGCGCGCAGGTCTTGCGGATCGCCGGCCCGTTGTCGCGCCGGAAATCGGCAATCGTCTTATGGTCGGGAGCCAGCCGACCCGTCAGCCACATCACCTCGACGTTGCGACCGGCCTCCCGCTCCAGCGTCCGGCTGGACGAAAGCCGGTTCAGATAGCCGTAGATGAACAGCTTCAGCAGCACCGACGGATGGTAGCCCGGCCGCCCCGTCGGCGCTGGACAGGTACGACCAAAGCCCAACGAAAGAAGATCACTCTCATCCACGAAAAGGTCGATCACTCGGACCGGATTGTCTTCACCGATCCAGTCCTCCAGACGGTCTGGAAACAGCGTCGACTGCCCCCGGTCCGTCCCCTCGATATAGCCCGACATGCCCACCTCCGGTCTTTGCCGAAAGTGTACATCATCCGGAGTTTTTACACAGCCTCAGCCCGAAGCAGCCACCACCATCAGCAGCACGCTTGCGGTGCGAGTTTGCAAGCACCCGCCCTACCTTGCGCAGCTGGAGGCGGGGCGAGGATCCAGCATGCCGGAATAGGCAGGCCTGAGCATGCGGGCCGGATTCCGGTCAGCGCAGCAGCAGGTTGTCGACAGCGCGGCGGGCGGCTTCGCGGCGCGCAACCTTGACAATTTCGCGGGCCGGGTCGGGCGTAACGAAGCGAGCGACGGCCAGCGAGATCAGACGGGTCAGACGCCAGATCTGCGCATTTGCGGTATCCTGTGCCTTCAGCAGGCGGCGGCCACGGGCGTGCAGGTTGGCGGGGGTGCCGTACTGCAGGGGGTCGGTTTGGATCGCGGTCATCATCGGGTGCCTCCTTGGTTGATGACCCCAATTTGCCCGGTCCAGCGTGCCCTTGCTTGAGGGGGACGCTTGGAAACTCTTGGGATTGCCTTGGGAAACCTCATGGACCGCTGAATATTGTAGGCCAGTATCGAAAAACTGTCGTAAGCAGAGGGACATGGAGCACCATTTCGCCGGTTGTACGTTGGATGATGCCCGCCTGACGCTGACGCGCGGCGGCAGCGCGGTGGCCGTGGAACCCAAGGTCTTCGATCTCATCCATCTGCTGGTGCGCAATGCCGGGGACCTGGTGACGCGCGACCGGATGGTGGAAGAGGTCTGGGGCGGGCGGATCGTGTCGGAGTCCGCGATCTCCGCTTGCATCGCGGCAGCGCGCAAGGCCGTGGGAGACAACGGCAAGGAACAGGCGGTCATCCGCACCGTGGCGCGGCGGGGCTTGATGTTGGTGGCGGAGGTGTCGGGCGGGGCGGTCGCCCGGCCGTCTGTCTCGGCTCCGGCTTCCACCGAGGCGGCCCAACGGATCCGCTATTGCCGAAGCGAGGATGGCAGCGCAATCGCTTATGCCGTCAGCGGCGAGGGGCCGCCCGTGCTGCGGTTCGGCCCCTTGTCACTGCACGACCTGGAAATGGAATGGGCCTACGGCCTTCACCGCTCTTGGATCTCGTCGATGGCGCTCCACACCCGATACCTGCGCTTTGACAATGTGGGCAGCGGCCAGTCGGAACGGGTCCTGCGCGACTATGACTTTCAGATCGAGGCGCGCGATGCGGCCGCGGTCGCCGATGCGGCCGGCTTTGATCGCTTCGCCGCGGTGTCCTATTCGGGCGGATGCATGACGGCGCTGACCTTCGCGGCGCTCTACCCCGAGCGGCTGACGCGGCTGGCAATCGTGGGCGGATATGTCGAGGGGCGGTCGCGGCGCAGCGCGGATGCCGCGCCCGACGCATTGAGAGCCATGATCGCCGAGGGCTGGGCGCGGCCCGAAAGCGCCTTCGCGAGTGGCTTCGCGACGGCCTACTTTCCCGAAGGACCTGTGGAGGAAAGGCGCGAAGTCCAGCGCATGACGCAGGCCGCCTGCCCACCCGAGATCATGCTGCGCAACCGCGACGCGGTCAACGCGGCGTCCGTCGCCCATCTACTGGGCCAGGTGCGCTGCCCGGTGTTGATCCTGCATGCGCGCGACGATGCCGTGCATCCCTTGTCGCAGGCGCAGAAGCTGGCGGCGGGCATTCCCGGGGCCGAGCTGGTGGTGCTGGAAACGGCCAACCATGTGCCCTTGCACAGCAGCGCATGCTGGGAGAGCTACAACCGCACGCTCGCTGAGTTCCTGACCGGATGATGTGGTCGTACGGCTCTCAACGGATTTGCTTGTACAGCCAACGGTCGCAAAGTCCCGCACAACCGACGTTCGACCCATTGCGGGCCCGGCGCGGGCGCCTTGTGTCGGGAAGCGACCAGTGGCGCTCCCAAAGGCGGACACGCAAAAGGGCCGCCCGGAGGCGGCCCTTTCAGTTGTCTGGTGCGAGTTGCAAGCCGCGCCTCGGGGCGCGGCCCAAGGATCACTCGATGATCTTGGACACCACGCCTGCGCCGGTCGCGTCTGCGGTTTCCGCGGACGCGCTGGTTTCCCAGATCATTCGATGATCTTGGAAACCACCCCTGCTCCAACCGTGCGGCCGCCTTCGCGGATGGCGAAGCGCAGGCCGTCTTCCATCGCGATCGGCGCGATCAGCTCGACCGTGAACTTCAGGTTGTCGCCAGGCATCACCATCTCGGTGCCCTCGGGAAGCTGAACCGTGCCCGTC
>CBFIFZ010000108.1:0-9896 GCA_965661995.1 Roseicyclus sp. | reverse complement strand
GCTGACGCCGCGGGGCGACGGGCTGGCCCTGCGCCTGATTGCGCCGGTGATGCGGCTGGTCGAGATCCCGATGCTTGGGCTTCAGCGCCTCTTGGGCATCAACCTGCTGGCCTGGGTCTTCCTGCTGCCGAACCTGCTGCTCTTCGGTCTCTTCGCCTTCCTTCCGGTCGTGCTGAACGTGGTTTACGCCGGAACCGGCGGCGACAACGTCCTCTTGGCTGACCGCCCCTATGTCGGCGCGCGCAATTTCGCGCTTCTGACCGATTGCGCGAGCTACCTCGACCCCAACACCTGCCGCGAGGACAAGTTCTGGCGCGCGGTCTGGAACACGGCCTGGTTCGTGACGCTCCAGGTCGGGATCATGGTGGGCTTTTCGCTTCTGACCGCGATCGTTCTGAACCGCGACATCCGCGCACGCGGCTTTTTCCGGTCGGTTTTCTTCTTTCCCGTGCTGCTCTCGCCCGTCGTGGTCGCGCTGATCTGGAAATGGATCCTGCAGCGCGAGGGCGTGCTGAACGCCTTTCTCGATTGGACCGGCATCGGCGGCTACAACTGGCTGGTGGACGCGCAATGGGCCTTCGCCTGGTCGGTCTTCCTGTCGGTCTGGGCGCATATGGGGTTCTACACGCTGATCCTGCTGGCAGGGCTTCAGGCGATCCCGCGCGATGTCTACGAGGCGGCGACGATGGACCGCGCCAGCCCCTGGCGGGTCTTTCGAAAGATCACCCTTCCGCTTCTGGCGCCCACGATGCTGGTGGTGCTGGTGCTGGCGCTGATCAAGGGGGTGCAGACCTTCGACGAGGTCTATGCCTTCACCGGCGGCGGGCCGGGGACGGCCACCACCTTCATCATCCAGTACATCTACGAGGAGGGCTTTGCCGGTGCGCCGAGGCTTTTCGGCCTCGCGGCCGCAGCCTCGTTGATGGTGGCGGGTGTGCTGGTGGTGCTGACGCTGATCCAGCTCTGGGTGAACCGGAGGAACGTGGATGGGTGAGCCGGTGACACCGGGCGCGATACGGGCTTTCGAAAGCCCGTCAAAGGCCCTTTCAAGGGCCTTGCCCGCCGCGCGCGCGGCGGAAAACGCGGTTTCGAAACCGCGTTTCGGCGCCCGGCTCGACCGTGGGGGGCAAGGATGACACGGGTGCTCGGCTTCCTCACCGCCACCCGCGGCGGCGCGCGGCTGCACTGGACCGACTGGGCCAGCTACGCCTATCTCTGCGCGGGCGTCTTCCTGATGTTCTTCCCGGTCATCTGGCTGGTCATGTCCTCCTTCAAGACCGAGGCCGACCTGCAGCGCTACCCGCCGACCTTCCTGCCCTACCAGCAGCAGACCATCATGGTTGAGGGCTACGATGACCCCCTGCCGCTTTTCGAGATGACGGGGGGAGAATACGAGGGGATGATCCTTGCGCAGTTGCGGCGCGTGGGTCTTCAGGCGCAGATGATCGACCCGGCGAACCCCGAGGAACGGCTGCGCGTCGGCATCGAGGACCGCGTGCCGGTCGAGCGCTTCACGCTGGCGACCGAGAACTACACCGAGCTTTTCGGGCGCTTCAACTTCCTGCTCTATTTCTGGAATTCGACCTTCATCACGCTGACGGCCACGCTGATCATGCTTCTGACCAACAGCATGGCGGCCTTCGCGCTCTCGAAATACCAGTTCCGGGGGCGCACTGTGGTGCTGCTTCTGGTCATCGGCACGCTGATGATCCCGCAGACGGTGGTTCTGGTGCCGCTCTTCCTGATTGTGACCGAGATGGGGATGTTCAACTCTCTCTGGGGGGTGATCATCCCCGGGGCGGCAACGCCCACGGGGGTCTTCCTGCTCAGGCAATACATGCTGACGATCCCCGACGAGATCCTCGATGCGGCCCGCATGGACAAGGCCAGCGAATGGAAGATCTACTGGCGCATCATCCTGCCGCTGTCGGCGCCGGCCATCGCGGTGCTGGCCATCCTCGCCATCATGTGGCGCTGGAACGATTTCCTCTGGCCGCTCATCGTGCTGACGCGGTCGGAGAACTTCACCCTGCAGCTTGCGCTCAATTCCTTCCAGGGCGAGTTGCAGACGGATTGGTCGAGCCTTCTGGCGATGACCGTTCTCACCCTGCTGCCCATCGCGATGGTCTTCATGTTCCTGCAAAAATACATCGCGACGGGCATCGCGTCGACGGGTGGCAAATGACAGCCGCGCATCAAGAAGCGTCCGGGGGGAAATGATGGCATCCATCGAACTCAGACAGGTGAAAAAGGCCTATGGCGTGGCCGAGGTGATCAAGGGCATCGACCTCGACATCGCCGAAGGGGATTTCTGCGTCTTCGTGGGCCCCTCGGGCTGCGGAAAATCCACGCTGCTGCGGATGATCTCGGGGCTCGAGGATATCTCCGGCGGCGAGATTGCCATCGGGGGCGAGGTCGTGAACCGTATTCCCGCCGCCGACCGCGGGCTGGCGATGGTGTTCCAGTCCTACGCGCTTTACCCGCACATGACGGTGCGCCAGAACCTGAGTTTCGGACTGGAGAACATCAACACGCCCAAGGCCGAGATCACGCGCAAGGTGGGTGAGGTGGCAAGGATGCTCCAGATCGACCCGCTGCTCGACCGGCGGCCCAAGGACCTCAGCGGCGGGCAGCGCCAGCGGGTGGCCATCGGGCGCGCCGTGGTGCGCGAGCCGCGGGTGTTCCTGTTCGACGAGCCCTTGTCGAACCTCGACGCCGAGCTGCGCGTGGACATGCGGGGCGAGATCGCGGCGCTGCATCGCCGCCTTGGCAACACGATGATCTACGTCACCCACGACCAGGTCGAGGCGATGACCATGGCCGACAAGATCGCCGTTTTGCGTCTTGGCAAACTGGAACAGTTCGGCGCGCCGCTCGACCTTTACAACCGGCCTGCCAACCTGTTCGTCGCGGGGTTCATCGGCAGCCCCAAGATGAACTTCATCACCGGGCAGGTGGATGCGGGCGACCCGACGCTTTTGCAGCTCGACACCGGTGAAAACCTGCGCCTTCCCGAGAGCGGTTTCGCGCAGCGCGCGGGCGAGAAGGTGACGCTGGGCATCCGGCCCAACCACATGACGGTGGGCGAGGGCGCGATCGCGGTGCAGGTCCGCTCGGTCGAGCAGCTGGGCGGCGAGAGCTATGTCTACGGCCAGACCTCGGACGGTGCCCCGATCACTGTGCACTCCCCGGGCCAGACGCGCATCGCCATCGGCGAGACGATCCATGTCGGTGCGCCCGAGGGCGAGATCCACCTTTTCGACAGCGATACGGGCCTGAGCCTTAGGGACAACTGACATGCGGGAAACCTGGCGCTGGTTCGGACCGGCGGATGAAATCGCGATCCCCGAGATCGTGCAGACGGGCGCGCAGGGCATCGTCTCGGCCCTGCACCATGTTCCGACCGGCGCGGTCTGGACGCCCGACGAGATCGCCCGCCGCAAGGCGGAGATCGAGGGGCCTGCGGGCGCGCGCACGGGCCTGACCTGGGACGTGGTCGAAAGCCTGCCAGTGTCGGAGGCGGTCAAGACGCAGACCGGCGATTGGCGTGCGCATCTGGTGGCCTACCGCGAAAGCCTGGCGAACCTCGCCGCCGCGGGGGTGCGGGTGATCTGCTACAACTTCATGCCGGTGCTCGACTGGACACGGACGGACCTGGCCCACCCGGTGCCGGGCGGCGGCACGGCGATGCATTTCGAGCTGGCCGATTTCGTGGGCTTCGATCTCTTCACGCTGGCCCGCGCGGGAGCCGAGGCGGATTACCCCGAGGAGCTGCGCGAGGAGGCCGCGCGCCGCCATGCCGCCCGGTCCGAGGGGGAGCAGGCGAAGCTTGCGCGCAACATCGTGGCGGGCCTGCCGGGGGCGGCGGAGCATTGGGATATCGAGGATGTGCGCGCGGCGCTGGCCGCCTATGACGGCATCGACGTGGCCCGGCTGCGCGCCCATCTCGACACGTTTCTGGCCGAGGTGGTGCCGACGGCCGAACGCCTTGGCCTGCGGCTCTGCTGTCACCCCGACGACCCGCCCTTCCCGTTGCTGGGCCTGCCGCGGATCGTCTCGACCGAGGACGACTACGCGCACCTGGTCGAGGCCGTGCCGAGCCCTGCAAACGGCATCACCTTCTGCACCGGCTCGCTGGGCGTCGCGCCGGATTTCGACCCCGTGCGCTTCGTCGAGCGGCTGGGGCCGCATATCCACTTCGTTCACCTGCGCAACACCGCGCGGGGTCCCATGCGCGGTGGGCGGTGTTCCTTCACGGAAAGCGCGCATCTCGCGGGCGACACCGACATGGTCGCCACGATCCGCGCGCTGGTGGCCGAGGAACGCCGCCGCGCGGCAGAGGGCAGGGGGGATGCGGTCATTCCCATGCGGCCCGATCACGGCCACGCGCTTTTGTCGGACCTGCAACGCCCGATGATGCCGGGCTACCCGCTGATCGGGCGGATGCGGGGGCTGGCGGAACTCAGGGGCGTGATGGCGGCTTGCCGCTCATCCTAGCGCCCTAGCGTCTTTATTGCGAATAAGTCGCAAAAGCATTGACTTCTTGCGAATGCGTCGCAATATCTCTCCTCGACGGCACGGACCGCGCGCCCGTTTGCGCGCCGATCAACCGAGGTTACAGATGCTGACCCGACGCCTCCTGCTTGCTCTTTCCACTGCCGCCGCGCTGGCGCTTCCCGCGGCTGCGCAGGACCGCCTTTCCGTTGTCGCCACCACCGGCATGATCGCCGACGCCGCCCGCCAGGTCGGCGGCGAGCTTGTCGAGGTCACCGCCCTGATGGGGCCGGGGGTCGACCCGCATGCCTACCGTCAGACCCGGACCGACATCGTCGCCACCGCGCAGGCCGATCTTGTCCTCTGGAACGGCCTCTACCTCGAAGCGCAGCTCGAGGAGTTCCTGCTCGAGCTGGGCGAGACGAAGCCCGTCGTCGCCCTGGCCGAGACCATCCCGCCGACCCAGCTGATCGGGTCCGAGGATTACGAGGGCCGTTTCGATCCGCATGTCTGGATGAACCCCAACCTCTGGTCCCGCGTGGTGCTGGCCACCCGCGACGCGATGATCGCGGTCGATCCCGAGGGGGCGGAGGTCTTCACCGCAAATGCCGCCGCCCATCTCGATGAGCTGGCCGAGTTGGCGGTCTATTCCCAGACCGTTCTGGCGTCGGTCCCGGCGGAGTCCCGCGTGCTGGTCACCGCCCATGACGCCTTCAACTATTTCGGGGCCGCCTATGGCTTCGAGGTGGTGGGCATCCAGGGCATCTCGACCGAAAGCGAGGCGGGGCTGCAACGCGTCGCGGAGTTGGTCGACATGCTGGTCGCCCGCGACATCCGCGCGGTCTTCGTCGAAAGCTCGGTCTCGGATCGCAACATCCGCGCCCTGATCGAAGGGGCCGCAGCGCAAGGGCACGAGGTGGTGATCGGCGGCGAGCTCTTTTCCGACGCGATGGGCGCGCCCGGCAGCTACGAGGGCACCTATCTCGGCATGATCGACCACAACGTGACCGTCATCTCCCGCGCGCTGGGCGGGCAGGCGCCGCAGGGCGGGCGGATCGACGAGTTGGCGATGAATTGAAGGGCAGGATGACCACAGAGACGCTGACACTCGCCACGACGAACGGCACCGCCACCCCGGCCGGGCTGGACCCCTCCAGCCCGCTCGCGGTGCGCGGGCTGACGGTCAGCTACGGCGAAAAACCCGCGCTCTTCTCGGTCGACGCGACTTTCCCGCCCGGCACCATGTCGGCCATCGTGGGGCCGAACGGGGCGGGGAAATCGACCTTCCTCAAGGCCGCGCTCGGCCTCATTCCCGCCGTCTCGGGCGAGGTGCGGGTGTTCGGCGCGCGGCTGGCCGATGCGCGCGACCGCATCGCCTATGTCCCGCAGCGCGCCAGCATCGACTGGGATTTCCCGACCACCGTGATCGACGTCGTCCTGATGGGGCGTTACCGCAAGCTGGGCCTGTTCCGCCGGGTGTCCAAGGCCGAGCGCGCCACGGCGCTTGACGCGCTGGCGCAGGTTGGGATGGAGGGCTTTGCCGACCGCCAGATCGGGCAGCTGTCGGGCGGCCAGCAACAGCGGGTGTTCCTTGCCCGCGCGCTGGCGCAGGAGGCGGACCTGTATCTTCTGGACGAGCCCTTCGCGGGCGTCGATGCCGCGACGGAAAAGGCCATCATCGACGTTCTGAAATCGCTGAAGGCGCAAGGCAAATCCGTGATCGCGGTGCATCACGACCTGTCGACGGTTGCCGACTATTTCGACCATGTCTTCCTCGTGAATGTCCGCGCGATGGGCGAGGGGCCGGTCGCCCGCGCCTTCACGCCCGAGGCGCTGGCCCAGACCTATGGCGGTCGCCTCGCGGCCACGCAATTGGCCGAACTTGCCCTGACGACGGGCTGAGGCGCATGGCGGGTTTCCTCGACGCGCTGCTTTTGCAGGCGGGCTACAACGCGGCACTTGTCGCCATTGGTGCAGCCCTTCTGGGCCTTGCAGCGGGGACGGCGGGCACCTTCCTCTTCCTGCGCAAGCGCGCGCTCGTCTCGGACGCGGTGGCGCATGCCACCCTGCCGGGCGTCGGCATCGCCTTCATCGTGATGGTGTCGCTGGGCGGCGAGGGGCGGAGCCTTGCGGGGCTTCTGCTCGGCTCGGCGCTCTCGGCCTTTGCGGGGCTGTGGCTGGTGGAATGGATCGCGCGCGCCACGCGGCTGTCCGAGGATGCCGCGATCGGCGCGGTGCTGTCGGTCTTCTTCGGGCTGGGTGTCGTCCTTCTGACCGTGATCCAGTCGCTCGACCGCGGGCGTCAGGCGGGGCTCGAGGATTTCCTGCTGGGCTCCACCGCGGGGATGCTTTTGCAGGACGCGCTGATCATCGCGGGCGGCGGTGCGCTGGTGGTCGCGTTGATCTGGGCGCTTCGGCGGCCCATGACGCTGGTGGCCTTCGACCCCGGCCACGCCGCGGCGATGGGCATCGACACGCGCAGGGTCGACCTTGCGATGATGGGCCTCGTGATGGCCGTGACCGTGATCGGGCTGAAGCTGGTGGGGCTGATCCTGATCGTGGCGCTTCTGATCATCCCCGCCGTGACCGCGCGGTTCTGGACCGACCGGGTGGAACGGGTGCTGTGGACCGCGGGCCTTCTGGGCGGGGCGGCGGGCTATGTCGGCGCGGCGCTCTCGGCTTCGGCCCCGGACATGCCGACCGGGCCGATCATCGTGCTGATCGCGGCGGGGCTTTTCGCGCTGTCGCTTCTGCTCGCGCCCCGGCGGGGCGTGCTGGCCGCGATCCTCGCGCGACGCCGCTTCCAGGCGCGGGTGCATCGGCGGCAGGGGCTGCTGGCGCTGACGCGAGCCGAGCCGATCCATGACCCCGTGACGCTGCGCATCCTGCGCCGCGAGGGGCTGATCCGCGCCGACGGGGTCGCCACGGACAAGGGCCGGGCACAGGCGGCCAAGATCGCGCGCGACGAACGCCGCTGGGACATCGCGCGCGAGGTTCACCAGGACACCAGCCTGACGGGCCGTTATGACGGGCTCACCCCCATCGAGGAGGTCTTCGCCCCAGACGAGATCGCCGCGTTCGACGCGCGCCTCGGCCCGCCGCAGCCGGTGGGGGGCTAGGGCCATGGGCGCGGAATTCGTGCAATTCTCGCTGACGCCGATCCTGATCGGCACCTTTGCCGCCATCGCCTGCGCGCTGCCCGGCAATTTTCTGGTCCTGCGCCGGCAGGCGCTGATCGGGGATGCGATCTCGCATGTCGTGCTGCCCGGCATCGTCGTGGCCTTCCTCTTGACCGGAACGGTCGCGGCGCTGCCCATGCTCTTGGGCGCCGGTGCCGCGGCGCTTGTCGCCGTGGTGCTGATCGAGGCGATCCGGCGCGTCGGCCGGATCGAGCCGGGGGCTGCGATGGGCGTGGTCTTCACCGCGCTTTTCGCGGGCGGCGTGCTGCTCCTGGAGCAATCCGACACGAGCCGCGTCCACCTCGACGTCGAACACGCGCTGATGGGCAATCTCGAGACGCTGATCTGGCTGCGCGCGGGCGAGGGCTGGGCCAGCCTGGCCGACCCGGTGGCGCTGGCCAACCTGCCGCCCGAGCTGCCGCGCATGGCGGTGGCAGCGGCGCTGATCGCGGCGCTGACGGTGATCTTCTGGCGGCCTCTGAAGCTCTCGACCTTCGACGAGGGCTTTGCCCGCGCCATCGGCCTGCCGGTCTCGGCCATCGGGCTGGGGCTGGTCATCACCGCCGCCGTGGCCGCCGTGGCGGCCTTCGACGCGGTGGGGTCGATCATCGTGATCGCCATGTTCATCTGCCCGCCCGCCGCGGCGCGGCTGATGACCAATTCGCTGGCCCGTCAGGTCTGGCTTTCGGTCGGCTTCGCCACGCTCTCCGCCGTCTTGGGCTACGTCCTGGCGGGCTACGGCCCGCTCTGGCTGGGCTACGGCAATGCCGTCAGCGCAGCGGGGATGATCGCCACGGTCTCGGGCGTGATCCTTGGCCTCGCCTGCCTTCTCGGCCCGCACCGCCGTCGTGTGGGGGTGGCCGCGGGGGCCTGAGGCGGGTTGCACCCGGGCTGGCACCGGGGCAGGGTGCGCCTCGTCGCATCTGCAACGGAATTCCCATGACCGACGCCTACGATCCCGCGCGCGAGGGCGCGAAGATGAGCTTCGCCCGCGACATGAGCTATGGTGATTACCTCTCGCTCGACGGGCTGCTCGACGGGCAGAAGATGCTGTCGGATGCCCATGACGAGATGCTCTTCATCATCCAGCACCAGACCAGCGAGCTGTGGATGCGGCTTGCCATTCACGAGCTGACGGCGGCGCGGGACGGGATGGCGGGAGGCGATATCCGCCCCGTTTTCAAGATGCTCACCCGCGTCGCCCGCATCTTCGAGCAGCTGAACGGGGCGTGGGACGTGCTGCGCACGATGACCCCCTCGGAATACACGCGGTTCCGTGACGACCTCGGCAATTCCTCGGGCTTCCAGTCGCACCAGTACCGGCTGATCGAATACATGCTGGGCAATCGCAACATGGCGATGCTCAAGGTCCATGAACACCGCCCCGCGCTGCATGCCGCGCTGACGGCAGAGCTTGGGCGGAAATCGCTCTACCATATTGCGCTCGACCACCTTGGCCAAAGCCTTGGCGCTGATTTCTCGGGCGCCTACCGCATGGACGCGCCGCATGCCGCCGAGGACGCGATCCGCGACGGCTGGGCCGAGGTCTACCGCGACCCGCAGGCGCATTGGGCGCTCTACGAGCTGGCCGAGAAGCTGGTCGACCTGGAGGATTACTTCCGCCGCTGGCGCTTCAACCACGTGACCACCGTGGAGCGCGTCATCGGCTTCAAGCGCGGCACCGGGGGCACCTCGGGCGTGCAATACCTGCGCCGGATGCTCGAGGTGGAGCTCTTTCCCGAGCTCTGGCAGGTGAGGGGGCAGCTATGAGCATCTACCGCAAGCACCTGTTCGACCTGCCCGAGGGGATGATCTACCTCGACGGCAACTCGCTTGGGCCCTTGCCGAAATCCGTGTCCGCGCGGGTGGCGCAGGCCGTGTCCGCCGAATGGGGCGGCAACCTCATCAAGGGATGGAACCTCGACGGCTGGATGGCGCAGCCAAGCCGCGTGGGCGATCTGGTGGGGCGGCTGATCGGCGCGCCCGAAGGGTCGGTCGTGATGGGCGACACGCTGTCGATCAAGGTCTACCAGGCGCTCTCGGCCGCGTTGCAGATGCGCCCCGAGCGTCGGGTCGTGATCTCGGACAGCGGGAATTTCCCCACCGATCTTTACATGGCCGAGGGGCTGATCCGGCATCTGGGACACGGCCACGAGTTGCGCGTGGTGGCCCCCGAGGAGGTGACCGAGGCGATCACCGATCAGGTCGCCGCCGTCATGCTCA
>CBFIFZ010000107.1:0-9962 GCA_965661995.1 Roseicyclus sp. | reverse complement strand
CCTCTGGCCGCAGACGGCCTATTGCATGATCCTGTATCTGACGGGCCTGAACGCCGTGGACCCCGAACAGGTCGAGGCCGGGCGGCTCGACGGCGCGAAGGGCTGGAAGATGCTGTGGTACGTGATCCTGCCGCAGCTGAAGCCCGCGACCTTCATCGCCTTCGTCGTGACGATTATCGGCGCGCTGCGCAGCTTCGACCTGATCTCGATCATGACCAACGGCGGGCCCTTCGGGTCCACCCGCGTCCTATCCTTCTACATGTTCGAGCGCGCGCTTTCGGAGTTCGGGTTCCGCATGGGCTATGGCTCGGCCATCGCGGTTGTCCTCTTCCTCATCATGCTCGTCTTCATCGGCTACTTCCTGTGGCAGATGTGGCGCGACGAGCGCGAAGCGCGGAGGGGCTAGGCCGATGTTCCCGACACCCATCGAGAAACGCTCGCGCGCGGCGCAGATCACCTACCAGTCGCTGCTGCCGCTGGCGCTGATCCTGTGGCTTCTGCCGCTGATCGCGGTGATGGTCTTCTCGATCCGTCCCTTCTCGGATTTCACGCAAGGCAACTACTGGGGCGTGCCGTCCTCCTTCGAGTTCTTTACCAATTACGGGCGTGTCTTCTTCGAGAGCGACATGCCGCGCTACCTGCTCAATTCGGTCTTCATCACCGTCCCCACGGTCATCGGCGCGGTGGCGCTGTCCTGCATGACCGGTTTTGCGCTGGGCATCTACCGGTTCCGCGGCAACCTGCTGATCTTCTTCATGTTCATCGCGGGCAACTTCGTGCCCTTCCAGATCCTGATGGTTCCGGTGCGCGACCTGACCGTCGACATGGGGCTATACGACACGAAACTGGGACTGATCCTGTTCCACGTCGCGTTCCAGACCGGGTTCTGCACGCTCTTCATGCGCAACTTCATCCGCGCGCTGCCCTACGAGCTGATCGAGGCGGCAAGGGTCGAGGGCGTGGCCGAATGGCGGATCTTCTGGTTCGTCGTCCTGCCCCTGATGCGGCCTGCCATCGCGGCGCTCAGCGTGCTGATCTTCACCTTCATCTGGAACGATTACTTCTGGGCCATCGTGCTGACGCAGGGCCCCGACGCGCAGCCGGTCACGGCCGGCATCACCTCGTTCAACTCGCAATTCGTGGCGCAATATCACCTGATGAGCGCGGGCAGCATCGTCGCGGCGATCCCGCCGGTCGCCATCTTCTTCCTGATGCAGCGCCACTTTATCGCGGGCCTGACCCTCGGAGCCGTCAAATGACCGTCAAGCTGGCCTTCATCGGCGCAGGCTCAACGATCTTCATGAAGAACATCGTGGGCGACATGCTGCATTTTCCCGCGCTGCGGGACGCGCGGATCGCGCTGATGGACATCGATCCCCAGAGGCTGGAGGAAAGCCGCATGGTGGCCGAGAAGATGGTCGCCACCATGGGCACCGGCGCGCGCGTCGAGGCGACGACCGACCGCGCCCGCGCGCTTGACGGTGCCGATTTCGTGGTGACCGCCTTCCAGATCGGGGGCTATCGCCCCTCGACCGTGATCGACTTCGACATCCCCAGGCAGTATGGCCTGCGCCAGACCATCGCGGATACGCTGGGGGTGGGTGGCATCATGCGGGGCCTGCGCACGGTGCCGCATCTCTGGGCCGTGGCCGAGGACATGGCGCGCCTCTGCCCCGATGCGACGCTTCTGCAATACGTGAACCCCATGGCGATCAACACCATGGCCCTGGCCGAGCGGTTTCCGCGGCTCAGGCAGGCGGGGCTGTGCCATTCGGTGCAGAACACGGTCGAGGAGATTGCCTACGACCTGGACCTGCCGAAGGACGAGATCCGCTACCGCGTGGCGGGCGTGAACCACGTCGCCTTCTTCCTGCGGCTCGAGCATCAGGGGCGCGACCTCTACCCCGCGTTGCGCGAGGGGTATCGCACGGGCCGCCTGCCCAAGACGCCGATCCAGCGGCCCCATTGCACCAATAAAGTCCGTTATGAGGTTATGGAGCGCCTGGGGTATTTCTGCACGGAATCCTCCGAGCACCTGGCCGAATACGTGCCCTGGTTCATCAAGGAGGGGCGCGCGGATATCATCGCCGACATGGGCATCCCTTTGGATGAATACCCCGCGCGCTGCGAAATCCAGATGGCGGAATGGGCCACGCAGGCCGCATCGCTCAAGGCCGCCGCCGGGATCGAGGTGAAGAAATCCCATGAATTCGCCGCCGAGATGATGAACGCCATCGTGACCGACACGCCCTATGTCGCCTATGCCAACCTGCCCAACCGCGGGCAGGTGCCGCAGCTGCCGATGGGCGCCGCGGTCGAGACGCCGACGCTGGTGGATGCCAACGGCTGCCAGCCCACGACTGTAACCGATATTCCGCCACAACTGGTTGCGCTGATGCGCACGCAGATCAACGTCCAGGAGCTTGTGGTCCGCGCCTTGGTCGAGGAAAACCTCGATCACGTCTACCACGCCGCCTACATGGACCCCCACACCGCCGCCGAGCTGGACCTGCGGCAGATCCGGTCGCTGGTGACCGATCTTCTGGCCGCGCATGGCGACATGCTCCCCGGTTTCGCCCGCACCCGGAGGGCCGCATGACCCCTGTCTTCCCTGACCTTGAAGGGCGTTCCGTCTACATCACCGGCGGCGGCTCGGGCATCGGTGCCGCGCTGACCGAGGGGTTCCTGCGGCAGGGCGCAAAGGTCGCCTTCGTCCAGCGGTCGGATGCCAGCGCATTCTGCGACGAGATGGAGGGCAAGACCGGCCACCGTCCCCACGCGATGCGTTGCGACATCACCGACACGGCGGCGTTGAAGGCGACGCTGGCCGAGGCGGCCGAGGTGAACGGGCCGATCACCGTTCTGGTCAACAACGCCGCCAACGACAAGCGGCACTCGACCGAAGAGGTCACCGAGGACTTCTGGGACTGGATGCAGGCGATCAACCTGAAGTGCTATTTTTTCGCGGCCCAAGCCGTGATCCCGGGGATGCGCGCAGCGGGGGGCGGCTCGATCATCAACGTCTCGTCGATCTCCTACATGATGGGCAACGCGGGCTACCCGGCCTACACGACCGCGAACGGAGGGATCACCGCGATGACCCGCAGCCTCGCGCGCGAATTCGGGCCGGACCGCATCCGCGTCAACGCGCTCACGCCCGGCTGGGTCCTGACGCAGAAACAGCTCGACATGTGGGCCAAGCCCGAGGACCTTGCCGCGCATATGGAGCGGATGTGCCTCAAGGAGCATCTCAAGCCCGAGGATATCGTGGGCGGCATGCTGTTCCTCGCCTCGGACGCGTCGCGCGCGATGACGGGGCAGGCGCTGGTGATCGACGGCGGCGTGGTGACCACGGGATGAGCGGATCGTCCACATACGCCGACTGGATCGCGGTCGATTGGGGCACGACGCATCTGCGCGCCTGGGCCATCGGCAAGGACGGGTCCCTGCGCGCCAAGGCTGAGTCCGACGCCGGCATGGGACGGCTTGCGCGGGATGGGTTCGAGCCCGCGCTTCTAGATCTTGTAGAAGATTGGCTGGGCGCCGGCCCGACCCCGATCCTTGCCTGCGGCATGGTTGGTGCCAAGCAGGGCTGGCAGGAAGCGCCGTATGTCCCCGTCCCCGCCAAACCGGCGGAATTGGCGCCCATGCGCGTGACAGCCACGCAGGACCGGCGCCTCGAGGTCTTCGTCCTTCCCGGCCTGTCGCAGGCCAGCCCGCCGGATGTCATGCGCGGAGAGGAGACGCAGATCGCGGGCTTCCTGGCCCTCGAGCCGGGTTTCGACGGCGTGCTTTGCCTGCCCGGCACCCATACGAAATGGGTGCATCTCAGCGCGGGGGAGGTCGTGAGTTTCCAGACCGCGATGACGGGCGAGCTGTTCGACCTGCTCAGCCGCCAATCCGTTCTGCGCCACACCGTCGGCGCCGAGGCGCTCGACCCCGAGGCCTTCGCCGAGGCCGTCGGCGACACGCTCTCGCGGCCCGAGCGGCTGGCGCAACGGCTGTTCTCGATCCGCGCGGATGCGACGCTGAACGGAACCGGGGCGACCGTCTCGCGCGCGCGCCTGTCGGGCGCCTTGATCGGCGCCGAACTTGCCGCCACGCGGCCCTATTGGCTAGGCCAGCAGGTCGCCGTCGCCGGCGCGCCGGCATTGTCCGATCTCTACGCCCGCGCGCTGGCCGCTCAAGGCGTCAGCGCCCGTGCCCTCGACGCAGGTCCCCTGACGCTGGCGGGCCTTGCCCGCATCCGCGCGTCGCAAACCGAGCCGAGCTTGACATGACAGACCGCAATCTCATCGCCATCCTTCGCGGCCTGACCCCCGACGAGGCCCTGCCTGTTGGCGAGGCGCTGCTTTCGGCTGGGATCACCCGGATCGAGGTGCCGCTGAACTCGCCCCGGCCGCTGGAAAGCATCCGCATTCTTGCCGATCACCTCGGCCAGCACGCGCTGATCGGCGCGGGCACCGTGACTGCGCCCGACGAGGTGCGCGAGGTGGCCGATGCGGGCGGGCGGCTGATCGTCTCGCCCAATTTCGACGCCGATGTCGTGGCCGAGACCAAGCGCCTTGGCCTGTTCAGCTTTCCGGGTGTGCTCACGCCCAGCGAGTGCTTTGCCGCGCTCAAGGCCCGGGCCGACGGGCTCAAGGTCTTTCCCGCTTTCCAGATGGGGATCGAGGGGCTGAAGGCGATCCGCGCCGTGCTGCCCAAGGGCACGCAGCTTTACATGGTCGGCGGCGTCGGCCCGGACAGCTTCGCCGAGTGGCTGGCGGCCAGTGCAAACGGCTTCGGCCTCGGCTCTTCGCTTTACGCACCGGGTATGGAGGCCGAGGAGGTGCACCGCCGCGCGCGGCGCATGGTGGCGGCGTGGGACGACGCGACGAAAGGTGTCGCCGTATGAGCGTCACGGTCTACGACGACCGCGCCTGCATCCTTGGCGAGGGGCCGCTGTGGCACCCTCTGCGCGGTCAGCTGTTCTGGTTCGACATCATGGGCAAGCGCCTGATGACACGCGACGCCGCGGGGCCGCGGGAGTGGTCCTTTGACCGGCATGTCTCGGCGGCGGGCTGGATCGACGACGACACGTTGTTGGTGGCGACGGAAACCGACCTCGTCCGGTTTTCGCTCGAAAACGGGAGTGCCGAACACCTCGTACCGCTCGAGGCCGAAAACCCGGTCACACGATCGAACGACGGGCGCGCCGATCCGCAAGGTGGCTTCTGGATCGGGACGATGGGCAAGCATGCCGAGGAGGGCGCGGGCAGCCTTTACCGTTACTGGCGGGGCGAGCTGCGTCCGCTGCGTGACGGCATCACCATCCCCAACGCGACCTGTTTCGCGCCCGACGGGCGCACCGCCTATTTCGCAGATACCGCGGCGCATATCGTATGGCGCATCCCGCTTGACGCCGACGGGTGGCCGGAAGCGGCGTGGGAGGTTTTCCTCGACCACCGCGAGAGCGGCATCAATCCCGATGGTGCTGTCGTCGATGCCGAGGGGCACCTGATCGTCGCCGAATGGGGCGGGGCACGGGTGGCGCGTTACGCACCCAAGGGTAATCTTGTGGAAGAAATTGTTCTACCCGTGCCGCAGGCCACCTGCCCGGCATTCGGCGGCCCCGATCTGACTTCACTCTACGTCACCAGCGCGCGGCAGGGCCTTCCCGGCGACGCGATGGATGCAGCGCCGTTGTCGGGCCAGACCTTCGCCATCGCGACCGGCTGGCGCGGGCAGGCCGAACACCGGGTGATCTTGTGGCCCTGAAACGCACGCTCGGCACCTGCTACTACCCAGAACACTGGCCCGAGGAGACCTGGGCCGAGGACGCCCGCCGCATGGCCGATCTCGGCCTGACATGGGTCAGGATCGGCGAATTCGCCTGGTCAAAGCTGGAACCCGCGCCGGGCGATCTGCGCTTCGACTGGCTGGAGCGCGCGATGGACGTGTTGCAGGGCGCGGGGCTCAAGGTCGTGCTGGGCACCCCCACGGCCACGCCACCGCGCTGGATGCTCGACCGCCACCCCGACATGCTGGCCGTTGATGCAAAGGGGCGGCCCCGCGGCTTCGGCTCGCGGCGACACTACTGCTTTTCCCACGACGGCTACCGCACCGAGAGCGTGCGGATTACCACCTTGCTGGCCGAACGCTTCGGCGGTCGTGTGGAGGCATGGCAGACGGACAACGAATACGGCTGCCACGATACGATCTACAGCTATTCCGATGCTGCACGCCGCGCCTTCCGCGATTGGCTCGCCCAGACATACCAGTCACCCGACGCCTTGAACCGGGCCTGGGGCAATGTCTTCTGGTCGATGGAGTATGACAGTTTCGACCAGGTCGATCTGCCGAACCTGACCGTTACCGAACCGAACCCGTCCCACGCGCTGGATTTCCGGCGCTTCTCGTCGGACCAGGTGGCGCGGTTCAACGCGGCCCAGGTCGCGGCGATCCGCAAACACTCCAACGCGCCGATCAGCCACAACTACATGGGCCGGATCGTGGAGTTCGATCACTTCGCGCTCGGCCGCCAGATGGAAATCGCCACCTGGGACAGCTACCCGCTCGGGTTCCTGGAGGACCGGCTGGAAGAGACGCCCGAGCACAAGCGCCACTACGCCCGGCAGGGCGACCCGGATTTCCAGGCCTTTCACCACGACCTCTACCGCGCCGTGGCGGCGCAATTTCCCGAATGTGACACGCCGCGCTGGTGGGTCATGGAGCAGCAGCCCGGCCCGGTGAACTGGGCGCCGCACAACCCCGCACCCGCACCCGGCATGGTGCGCCTGTGGACATGGGAGGCCTTTGCCCATGGCGCGGAATGCGTCAGCTACTTTCGCTGGCGACAGGCTCCCTTCGCGCAGGAGCAATACCACGCGGGCCTCTTGCGGCCCGACAGCGTGGAGGCCGAAGGGTTCCTTGAGGCGGCCGAGGTCGCCCGCGAGTTGGCCGTCGCGCCCGAGGTGGAGGTCGCACAAGCACCCGTGGCGCTGGTCTTCGACTACGCCTCGGCCTGGGCTTGGGCGGTGCAGCCGCAGGGGCAGGACTGCGATTACTTCCGGCTGGTCTTCGAGATCTACCGCGGGCTGCGCAAATTGGGGCTCTCGGTGGATATCCTGCCGCCTGACACCGCGCGGCTGGACGGGTACGCGCTTGTTCTCGTGCCGGGCCTGATCACGCTGCCCGACGCGTTGAAGCGGGCGCTTCAAGTCACCGAGGCACAGGTCATCCTCGGCCCGCGCACCAATGCCAAGACCGCCAGCCTGTCGATCCCCGTTCCCTTGCCGCCCGCCCTTCCGGGCCTCGACGTGACGGTTTCCCGCGTAGAGACGATGCGCCCGGACATGCCGGTGCCGATGGACGGGGCAGGCCACGTGAAGCTATGGCGCGAGCAACTCGAAGGCAGCGCCGAGGTGCTTGACCGCGATGCCGAGGGGCGCCCGGTCACGATGAATGCGGGCCATCTGACCTATCTCGGTGGCTGGCCCGATGCGGATTTCCTGCGCCATCTGGTGTTGAGGGCCTGCGCTGCGGCGGGGGTCGAGACCTTGGACCTGCCTCCGGACATCCGCGTCCGTCTGGCAGGCGACACCCGCTTCGTCTTCAACCACGGCCGCGACCCGGTCGAGTTCGAGGGTGTTACCCTGCCGCCCGCCGGTGTCCTTCGGCAGCGCGCACCCTAGCCGCCGACCTTCTCGTTATAGGTCGCGTCCAGCCGCGATTGCAGGTAGTCGGCCGCGCGGATCGCAGCGTATTTCGGCGCGCCCGTGCCGGGCAGCGCTTCGACCACCACGTCGGGGTTCGCCTCGACGAACATCGCCACCGACCGGCGCTGTCGCTTGGGCGGCAAGACCCGATGCGGGGTCGAGACGTAGATGTCGTTGGTCCAGCGCATCAGGCAATCGCCGATGTTGACCACGTAGGCCCCCTCGGCATGCGGCACGTCCATCCAGTCACCGCCCCGCGGCTTGACCTGCAGCCCCGGCTCGCCATCCGTCATCAGGAGCGTGACCACCCCGTAATCCGAATGCGCGCCCGCCCCGATCTCGCCTGCAGCGCCGGTTGCGGGCGGGTAATGCAGGACACGCAGCGCGGCCAGCGGTTCGCGGAAGGCGCAGTCGAAATGATCCTCGGGCAGCCCGAGGTCGAGCGCGATGGCGCGGCTCAACCGCACGCCAAGGTCGAGCGCCGCGTCGTAATAGGCCAGCATCGTCTCGCGGAACCCGGGCAGCTTGGGCCACTGGTTCACGCCGCGAAACGGTTCTCCGGCGATAACGCGCGGGTCGGCCGGGTCCATGTCGTATCCGATGTTGAAGCTTTCCTTGCGGTCCTTCAGCCCGCTCGTCTCATCGAGGCTTTCCAGCCCATCATGCGCCCAACCGCGGTAATGCGGCGTCTTGAGGATCGAGACCTTCTCCTTTTCGGCCATCGGCAGGCCGAAGAACGTGTCGGCTGCAGCGAAGACCCGTGCCTGCAGATCAGGGTCGATCCCGTGCCCCTTCAGCAGGAAGAACCCCGGCCCCCGCGCTGCGGCACCTAGATCGGCTACGAAGCCCTCGCGATCCGCGCCCGAGGTGAATCGTTCGAAATCCAGAACCGGGATCATGCCGCGGCCTCCTGCCTGTTGCCATCCGCTCCGATCAGTCTGTCCATCTTCGCGGCGACCTTTTCAAGGTGCCGCGCGCGGCTTGCGTCGGTCGAACTGTCCATCAGGTAATGCGCGGCAAAGGTCGTGCGGCACCCCTTGGCGCAGAGCAGCCTGACACCGCGCAACAGCGTCCGCCGACCCGGCGCACCGATCAGGCGTGTCAGCCACCAACTCGCCCCGCAGGTCGTGAAGACGCCAAGCCGCGTGATCTGCGTCAGGCCGGGGCGGATGTCCTTGTGCCCGGCATCGGGCATCAGGAAGGCGACACCGGGCAGCATGACACGGTCGAGCCAGCCCTTGATCATCGCGGGCAGGCCATACCACCAGGTCGGGTAGACGAAGATCAGCGTATCGCACCACGTAAGGTCCGCAACATGGCTCCCCACCGGCACGCGGTTCGCCGGTTCCGTCTCGTAGCCCTCATGCTCGGGGGCGGACAGCACCGGGTCGAATCCCTCGGCATAAAGATCGCGCAGCCGCACCTCCGCGCCCGCCGCATCGAGCTTGCCGAGGATCACGTCTCGCACGGCCTCGGTGAAGCTGCCCCGGCGGGGGTGGCAATAGATCACCAGCACGCGCATCAGAACCTCTCCATCTCATGGCCCACGCGGTCGAGGAAACCACCGCGTTTCGCATCGCTCGCGCGGTTCATGTCATAGAGCGCGAGGTAGCGCATCTTCTCGGGCCGGCAGACATGCCAGACCGCCCGCGTCACGCATTTTCGCGGCGGGTCGCCCACCAGCAGCGCGCGCATGCGGGTGCCTCCATAGGTCGTGACGGCGGCAAGCTTGCGGATATGGGTGAGGTTCGGCTTCACCTTGCCGTCCACCAGCTTGAAGGACACGCCCGGCAGGAAGACCCGGTCGAGAAAGCCCTTGAGGATCGCGGGGTAGCCGAAGTTCCAGACCGGGAAGACCATCACCATCGCATCGGCTGCGCGCAGGCGCTCGACATACTCCGACACGGGGCCGATATTGGCCGGTTCCTCGTGATACCCGCGCCGTTCCTCTTCGGTCAGGACCGGTGAGAAGCCCTCTGCGTTCAGGTCGCAGTCATCGACCTCCCAGCCCGCCTTGCCAAGCCGCTCAACGACGGTCGCGTGAAGCGCCGACGAAAAACTCTCGGGGCAGGGATGGGCGAACAGAACAAGTGCGCGGCGCACGTTTCAGCCCTTCTCCGTTTTCCAAATATCCCGGGGGGTCCGGGGGGCGTCGTCCATTGGGCTCGAACCAATGGCGCCCATTGGACGCCCCCCCGGCGGAGCGACGCCGAAGGCGGCGAAACCGCTCCCTCCGCCGCCTCCGGTTTGGGCGTCATCGCG
>CBFIFZ010000106.1:0-9967 GCA_965661995.1 Roseicyclus sp. | reverse complement strand
TGGAGCAAGGTGAGGCCTGGCGCGACGTGCTGCCGGGGCCGGAGCGTGTGCGGGGCGCCATTCGGTCGCCGATCCTCCGGAAGGAGGGCACGGGTTACGTTCCGGCTCACGCGGGTTAAGGTTGCCTTGCGCGTCTGTCGGGGCTTCGGGGACGTGACCACCCCCGCATTGCGGATAGTCTCGGCGGTGATGGCAGGCACGGGCGGGATCAACGAGACGCTCACGGCGTGCGGCGCAGGTCGACCGGGGGAGTGACGGAGACGGCAATGACCAGGGACAGATCCGTTCAGGAAGACCAGACCAGGGCCGCCGAGCGACGCGCGCGCGGGGAATTCGTGCGCGGCGTCAGCAGGTTTCGCCACGCGATCGGCGAGGCCGGTTTTCCCGCCGAGCCGGGCCGCTATCACCTGTTCGTGGCTTTCAACTGCCCATGGTGTCACCGCGCAACACTGGCGAGGGCGGTTCTGGGACTGCGGGACAGCATCTCGATGGACGTGGCCTTCCCGAACCGGACGGGCGAGGACGACCCGGCGGGCCCGAACCTGTGGGAATTCGCGCCCGACCGGATCGCGACGCTGACCGGCGCCACCTTGCCGGAGTGCACGCCGGACACCGGCACCGGGCGCGGTCTGCGGCTGGTCAAGCAGGTCTACGAGGCCGAAGGCTCGGACGAACAATCCGTCCCGGTGCTGTATGACAAGGCCAGTGGCCGCATCGTCAACAATGAAAGCGCCGAGATACTCCGCATGCTGGACCGGCAGGCCGGGCCGCTGGGCAGCCTCCTTGACGGCGCGGACCTGCCGCGGCTCTACCCTGATGACCCTGACCTTCGCGCGGAGGTCGATGCGCTGAACGACCTGATCTACGTCACCGTCAACAACGGCGCCTACAAGGCGGGTTTCTCCTCGGACCAGGCCGTCTACGCCGCTGCCTTCGACGCCTATTTCGACACGCTGGAGCGGTTGGAGGCCCGCCTCTCCGACGGGCGGCCCTTTCTGACGGGCGACCGCTTTACCGAAGCCGATCTGCGCCTTTTTCCCACCCTGTACCGGCACGATCCGGTCTATTACACGCGGATGAAGCTGAACGGCGCGCAGATCCTGGATTATCCGCATCTCTGGCGCTGGCTGTGTCGCGTCTACGCCTTGCCCGGTGTCGCTGAAAGCAATTCGCTCGTCCATTGCCGCCAGGGGTATTTCGGCCGCTCATGGAACAACGTGGTGCCCTGCGGGCCCTTCAGGCCCATGCCCTATCCGCAAGCCTATGCGCACCCGGAGCTCGCGCGGTGACGCGCCTCGCGCCTTTGCCACGGGTGATGCTCGCGCCCACCGGCGCCCGCAGGACAAAGGCGGATCACCCTGCCCTTCCGATCACGATCGCCGAAATCGTGGCTGCTGCGAAAGCCGGTTTCGATGCGGGTGCCGAGGCGCTTCACGCCCATGTCCGCGACAGCGACGGGCGACATTGCCTCGACAGCGGGCTGTACCGCGAACTGATCGGCGAAATGGAGACCGCGGTGCCGGGCATGCCCGTGCAGATCACGACCGAGGCGGCGGGCATGTATGGCCCGGACCACCAGCGCAAGATCGTGCGCGAGGTGATGCCGGAGGGGGTCTCGGTCGTCCTGCGGGAAATGTGGCCGGGAAACGGGCCGGACCCCGAGGCGAAGGCCTTCTACCATTGGGCGGCAGAGGCGGTAATCTCCATGCAGCATATCCTGTTCACAAGGGAAGACGCGACCCGCCTCGCCGCTCTTGTGCAGGCCGGTTGGATACCCGGCCCGGTGCAATGCCTGCTCGTCCTCGGATCTTACACCCCGCCGGTGAATGGATCGCCCGAGATGCTCCACCCGCTTCTGTCGTGCCTGGCCCCGCTGGGGCCGACGCTCGACTGGGCCGTGTGCTGTTTCGGCGCCGCTGAAACCGCTTGCCTGCAAGACGCCATGCGACTTGGCGGCAAGATCAGGGTCGGCTTCGAGAACAACCTGACCGGACCCGACCTCGGGCCCGCGGCGGACAATGCCGCCCGCGTCCGCGACGTTCTTGGCGTGGAATAGAGCAGCGTGCCGGACGCCCGAGGCCGCGGACCGTGTCGCTCTACCGGGCAGGCGGTTCCACCGCCCTTGCGCCACCGCAGGCCGCACCGCCCGCATGGCGGACGGCGTAGCCGAAATCGGACGGGCTGAGCAGGCGCGCCGCGCCGAGCACGGCGGCTGCATGGGCGATGGAGGAGGCGCCGTCGGTCACCAGGGCCGCGGGCGTCACCGTGACGCCGGTCCCGACGTAGCGGTTGACGCGGGTGGGCATGGCGCGGGGTGGTCGGGCGACGACGCGGCCCTGCGCATCGCGGACAAGGTCCATGTAGAGGATCGCGCCCGTGCGCCGCGGCAGCGACCATTGCGACGAGATGAAATTGCCGAGGCTGTAGGCCACGACCCCCTGCCGCCCGTCGCGGGCCGTCACCGTCTCGATCGGTTGCAGGACATGGGGGTGCGCGCCGATGACGGCGCTGGCCCCCGCCTCGATCGCCGCGCGGGCGAGGCTGCGCTGGCGGGCGGTCGGCGTGGGGCTGTACTCGGTGCCCCAATGCGGGAGCAGGATCACCCCGTCGATGCCGGGATCGGCGAGAAGCCGGGTGATATGGGCGGGCACCGAGGGCGCATCGCCGAAGCAGCGCAGCGCCTGGCGCGCGGGATCGGGCAGGCCGTTGACGGAGTAGGTGCAGGCCAGAAGCGCGATGCGGCCCGCGGGGGTCGCGACGGTGCTGTGCCATGGCCCAGCCTGACCGCGTGGCACGGTGCCGGTTGTCCCGAGGCCCGCGTCGGCCAGCGCCTGAAGCGTGCGGTCGACGCCGAGGGGACCGCGGTCGAGGGCGTGATTGTTGGCCGTCTGCACCACGTCGACGCCCGCGGCAGCGAGTGCCGCGGCATAGGAGGGGTGCGCGTTGAAGGCCGGAAAGCCGGTATAGACGCGGTTGTCGCCGGGCGCGGCCCGCGTTCCCGCATTGCGCCCGCCGGGCAGCGTGTCACGAGCAAGCGGGGTTTCGAGGTTCACGACCGTCACATCGGCCCGGCGCAGGAAGGGCGCCACCGGGGCCAGCGCGGGGGCGAAGCCCTCGGGCCGCGCGGCGGCATCCGCCTGGATCAGGCGGTGGGCCATCACGTCGCCGGTGAAGGCGAAGGTGGCCGCGCCGGGCCGGAAGACGCCCGCCTCGGCGCAGATCGCGCCGCTCCCGCCGCCGCCGGGTGCAGGGCCGCTTGTGGGGGTGCAGGCCGCAAGCGCAAGGCTGGCGGCGAGGGTCAGACGGGTGAACATCGGCGCAGAGCCTCGTGTTTTCCCTTGGAAAGCTGACCGATCCTCGAGCCTTGCGTCAAGCTTGGCGGGCAGGCCCGCGCAGCCAATCCGTGCCGACCGTGACCCTGTCGCACCCCGCAAGCGGGAGCAGGCGGTCAAGCTCGGCCATGAGCCGGTCCTCGCGCCCCCTGCCCCATCGGACACCGGGCTCGGGCCAGAGCGCGCGCAGGTGAAGCGCGCCCGATTGCCGGTCGGCGGCGATGTCTGCGCGGGCGACGATGCGGTCGCCCTCCAGAAGCGGGAAGACATAATAGCCGTAGCGGCGCTGCGCCTCGGGCACGAAGATCTCGATCCGGTAATGGAACCCGAAGAGCCGCTCGGCCCGCTTGCGGTCGCGCAAGGCGGGGTCGAAGGGGCTGAGCAGGCGCATCCGCGACGGTGCCTCGGGCAGGTCGGCAAGGCGCTCGAGGGTTTCGGGGCGGATGAAGACCCTGCGGGGGCTGCCGTCCGCCGTTTCGATCTCGGCCTCGGCGATCTCGCCTCGCGACAGGGCCCCGGCGGCCCAGTCCTTCGCCTCGGCCGGCGTGACGAGGGCGAAGAAGGCGGCAAGCTCTCCGTGCGTGGCGAAGCCGAGGCGGTCGAGCGCGGCGTTGCACGCCCAGTCGATGATCTGCGGTTCCGGGATATGGGCGTTCAGCTGCTCGGGCGGGATCACCCGCTCGGTCAGATCGTAGACCTTGCGGAACCCCTCGCGCCGGGCGACTGCGAGATCGCCGCAGCGCCAAAGGTACTCCAGCGCGGTCTTCGAGGGGTGCCAGTCCCACCAGCCGGTGGATTTCTCCGCCCGCTTCTCGCCGATCTCGGCGGACTGCACGGCGCCGTGATCGCTGACATGGCGCAGCACCGTCTCGATCTCGTCATGGAAGGCGGAGCCGTGCCAATCCTTCCAGCGCGCGCGCAGCCGCTCGCGGTCGCGGGCGAAGCGCAGGCGCCAGTGGGGGAAGAAGGCGACGGGCACGATGCTGGCGTCATGGGTCCAGTGCTCGAAGGTGGCCCGCGCGCGGTCGTTGAGCCGGCGCAGCGCGGGCGGGCGATAGGCCGGGCGGCGGGAAAAGAGGATCAGGTCATGGGCGCGGGCGAGCGTGTTGACGCTGTCGACCTGCACGAAGCCGAGGCGGTCGATGAGGGCCGCGAGGTCCGCGCCCTTCCCCGGTCCTGCGGGGCGGTCGGTCAGCGCGTGCGCCTGAAGGAAGAGACGCCGTGCGGTGGGATTGTCGATACGGTGCATGGGTGCCCCCCGGGCGGGCATCCTTGAGCCTTCGGCGGGGGAAGGCAAGCTCACATGCCAGCCATTGATCCGACCGTGGCGCGCCCCGGTCGGCGGTGCGGCCTTGCGGCGTGGCTCGACGCGTCGCGTCTGCGCCCACGACCGCGGTGGCACCGCTGACGCGGTGCGGTTGTGCCCGACCCTGTAGTCGTCGCGCGGGATGGCGATGTCGCTCCCGAAGAGGGGGCTCTGCCCCCGTCGCATACGCGACTCCCCCGGGATACTTGTGAAACGGAGAAGGAGGGGAGGATACGCACATTGCCTCGGGTTTCGTGGCACCGATCCCGCTTTCTCCGTTTCCCGAATGTCCCCGCCCGCCGCCGACATGGGAGTCTCCCGCACTCACCGCACGCGCGCGCGGCAGCAGGGACGCACCCCCCGCGCCACCGGGCCCCAGCGCAGCAAGGAGTGGCCCCGGAGGGGCCCGACACCGGGTCGGAGCCGAAAGCTTCGAAATACCCGGGGCGGGGCGAGGTCAGTCGGCCCAGGTCCAGGGGCGGGTGTACTCGCCCAGAACCTTCGTGACGGCGGCCTCGTCCGGCTGACCGCTCGCGCGGAGATAGGCCACGAGACCCAGCTTCTTGTCCTCGACGACATGGTCGACACGGACGGAGAGGCCAGCCTCGGCCAGCGCGGCGTCATAGACGCGGGTGATCGCGCGCTTGCGCAGGTCGGGCTTGAAGATCTTGCCCACCGCGGTCTTCGGCAACTCGTCCAGCACCTCGAGGTGCTTGGGCACCGCGGCGCGTTCGTGGATGTGCTCCTTGCACCAGCCCATCAGCTCCTCGGTCGAGGTGTCGGCCCCCGCCACCAGCTCGACGTAGACGCAGGGCAATTCGCCCGCGAAGGCGTCGGGCTGGCCGATGGCGCCGGCGAAGGCGACGGCGGGGTGGCCGGCCAGGGCCTCTTCGATCTCGGCGGGGTCGATGTTGTGGCCGCCTCGGATGATCAGGTCCTTGGCGCGGCCGGTGATCCAGATGTAGCCGTCGGCGTCGATCCGGCCGAGATCGCCCGTGCGCAGCCAGGCCTCGTGATAGTAGAGGTCGCGGTTCTTGTCGGTCTCGGTATAGGTGCCGTCCTGCCGGACGCCCGGATTGGCGACGCAGATCTCGCCCACCTCGTCCACCTCGGCCTCCAGAATGCCATGCGGCGTTTCCTTGAGGATCTTCACGTCGCAATGCGGGAAAGGCACACCGACCGAACCGATCTTCTTCTCGCCGTCCACCGGATTGCAGGAGACGAGGCAGGTCGCCTCGGTCAACCCGTAGCCCTCGACCAGCGTGATCCCTGCCGCCCTCTCGAAACGGTGAAAAAGCTCGACCGGCAGCGGCGCCGACCCGGAGAAGGCCGTCTTGACCGTGGAGATATCGGCATTCACGGGGCGCTGCATCATCGCGGCGATGGCAGTGGGCACGGTGATGATGAAGGTCACCTGCCAGCGCTCGACCAGCTTCCAGAAATTGTCGAACACCCCCTCGCCCCGGTAGCCCTGCGGCGTGGGCAGGATCATGTGACCGCCCGAGGCGATCATGGCCATCAGGATCACGTGACACGCGAAAACATGGAAGAGCGGCAGGGGGCAGATCACGTTGTCCTCTTCGGTGAAGAGCAGCGTGTGGCCGATCCAGCCGTTGTAGATCATCCCCGAATAGCTGTGCTGGGCGACCTTGGGCATGCCCGTGGTGCCGCCGGTGTGGAAATAGGCGGCGACGCGGTCGCCCTTCGCGTCATCGAAGGTGAGGTGGTCGCGGGGGTGTTTGGCCACCTCGCTCGACCAGTCCACCACGCGGGCGTGGTGGCCGGTGGGGTTCTTCGGGCGGATGAAGGGGACGATGAGCTTCTTGAGGCCGGTCAGGTAGCGCAGGAGGTCGACCTCGAGCACCACCTGGACATTGGGGGCGTTCCGGACGGCCTCTGCCATTTTCTGGGCCACGTCGGTCTTCGGAAACTCCTTGAGCGTGACGACGACCTTGGCGTTCGTCTCGCGCAGGATCGCGGCGATCTGTTCGGGCTCCATCAGTGGGTTGATCGGGTTGGCGATGCCCGCCACGGCCCCGCCCAGAAGCGTGACGACCGTCTCGGTGCAGTTCGGCAGGACATAGGCGACGGTATCCGTCTCCTTGACGCCGAGGGCGCGGAACATGTTGGCGGCCTGGGTGACGCGGGCGTGAAGCTCGGCCCAGGTCAGCGTTTCGGCGGGGTCTTTCGGACCCGAGAACATCTGGAAGCTGGTGGCGTTGCGGGCCCCGTGCCGCTCTTTCGTCTTCGACAGGAGCCCGTAGAGCGTGGTGGCCGGCTGGCTGTCGGGCCAGGGCATCTCGGCTTCGATGGATTTGACGTCTTCGACGCTGGCGAACCGAACCATGGCGCCTTGCCTCCCTTTGTCCCTTCGCGGCGCCCCGTTCTGGATGCGGGGCCGCCCCTCCGGCGACAAGCATGAGAGGATTGACCCTGTCACGCAAGCGTAACGCTGCGAAACGGGCGCGCCTTACTCGGCGGCAAGCCCCTCGGTGAACTGCAGCCGGGCGAGGCGCGCATAGAGGCCGCCCTGCGCCACGAGGCTGTCATGGGTGCCCTCGGCCACTATGCGGCCCGCTTCGAACACGAGGATGCGGTCGGCCTGTTTCACGGTGGCGAGCCGGTGGGCCACGATCAGCGTCGTGCGCCCTTCGGAGAGATGCGAGACGGCCTCTTGCACGGCGCGTTCGCTTTCCGCGTCCAGCGCGCTGGTGGCCTCGTCCAGAAGCAGGATCGGCGCGTCGC
Organism: Roseicyclus sp.; assembly: GCA_965661995.1. Lineage (GTDB taxonomy): Bacteria > Pseudomonadota > Alphaproteobacteria > Rhodobacterales > Rhodobacteraceae > Roseicyclus. Next base: position 2,584 of record CBFIFZ010000106.1, on the reverse strand, counting down.
GCAGGATGGCGCGGGCGATGGCGATGCGCTGTTTCTGCCCGCCCGACAGCATCAGGCCGCGTTCGCCCACGTAGGTGTCGTAGCCCTGAGGCAGGGCGCTCAGGAAGTCATGCGCGGCGGCGGCGCGGGCGGCGGCCTCGACCTCGGCATCGCTGGCGTCGGGACGGCCGAAGCGGATGTTCTCGCGCGCGGAGGCGGCGAAGATCACCGGGTCCTGCGGCACCAGCGCCATGGCCGCGCGGAAGGTCTCGCGCTTCATCTCGCGCAGGTCGAGCCCGTCGAGCGTGATCCGCCCCGAGGCCGGATCGTAGAAGCGCAGGAGCAGCTGGAAGATCGTGGTCTTGCCCGCACCCGAAGGGCCGACAAGGGCCACCGTCTCGCCGGGCTCGATCGTCAGCGACACGCCGCCGAGCGCGTGATCCTCGGGCCGGGTGGGGTAGCTGAAGCGGACATCCTCGAAGGTGATCCGGCCACGCCCGCCTTGCGGAAGGGGCGTGTCGGTGACCGGGTCGGCGACGGTGTCGGCGGTATGGAGCAATTCCACCAGCCGCTCGGTCGCGCCCGAGGCGCGCTGCAGCTCGCCCCAGATCTCGGAAAGCGCGCCGACCGATCCGCCGACCATGATCGCGTAGATCAGGAACTGGATCAGCTCGCCCACCGACATCACCTCGGCCCGCACGTCGCGCGCGCCGATCCAGAGCACACCGACGATCCCGGCGAAGACCAGCGAGATGACGATGATCGTCATGATGGAGCGGGTGGCGATGCGCTTCTTGGCGCTGTCGAAGCTGCGCTCGGTCACGGTGTCGAATTGCGCGGCCGAGGGGCGTTCATGGGTGAAGGCCTGCACGGTCTGCACCGCCATCAGCGCCTCGGAGGCGTTGCCGGAGCTTTCGGCGATCCAGTCCTGGCTCTCGCGGCTGAGGGTCCGCAGGCGGCGGCCCAGAAGCACGATGGGCACGATCACGAGCGGCACGATCAGCAGCACCGCGCCCGACAGCTTGGCCGAGGTGAAGAACATCAGGACAAGCCCGCCCAGCAGGATCAGCGCGTTGCGAAGCGCGATGGAGACCGAGGACGAGATCACGCTGAGCAGAAGCGTGGTGTCGGTGGTGATCCGGCTGAGCACCTCGCCCGTCATGACGCGTTCGAAGAAGGCGGGGCTCATCCCGATCATGCGGTCGAAGACGGCCTTGCGGATATCGGCGACCACGCGCTCGCCCAGCCGGGTGACGAGGTAGAAGCGCAGCGCGGCACCGCCGGCGAAGACGATGGCGACCCCGAGGAGGGCCAGGAAGTACTGGTCGAGCAACTCGACGCTGCTGGTCTCGAACCCATCGACGACCCGGCGCACGGCCAGCGGCAGCGTGAGCGAGACGACCGCGGTCAGGATCAGGGCGCCGACGGCGGCGGCCAGCATGGCCTTGTAAGGCGCAAGGAACGGCCCCAGCGCGCGCAGGCTGCCGATGCGCTTGGACTTGGCGCGCTCTTCGGTGGCGCTGCCCGGGGCGGCGGGCTTGGTCTTGGTCTCTCGCGCGTCTGTCATGCGGCCTGTCGCGTTGCTGTTCCAGACGCGGTTACAACCCGCGCCCTGCGCCTGCAAGGGGACGGGGTGCCGCGCCGGGCGCGGGTCGCGGTTCATGGGTCGGGCCGCGGTTGGTTTCGGCGCGACCGCGCGGGGGGCGATCGGGACGGGATGCATTGAAAAATCGGTAGGAGGCAATAAAAGTCATGCCAAGGCGATGGCGACTTGCCAGAACCTGCGGTGAAGACATGTAGCCGCTTCGGTCACACGGTCTGTGTTCGAAGTGGTGGTTTTGTAACGAGTGAAGGAGCGATCCGCGATGTGTGTCACCTGTGCGATGTTCAACCCGTTCGGCGGCGACTGGCTTCATGGCGTGGAGACGGAACGGACCATCGACGAGTCCACCCTTCCGGGCGGCGATGCGCCCGACACCGGAGACCAAACCGTTCAGCTGGAGCCAGGCGACACGTTCAACGGCTCTCTGGACGTGCCGGGTGACCGGGACTGGTTCTACGTCGAGTACGAGGCGGGCTTCACCTACACGATCACTCTGACGCCGGGCACGCTGGACGATCCGCTGATCGGCATCGCGGACTCGGCCGGCAACCCGCTTTTCGGTGTCGACCAGGTGTTCAGCGGCGGGACCGAGGTCTACGTCTTCGTCGCCGAGACCAGTGGTTCGGGTTATATCGTAGCCGACAGCTTCTGGAATACCTTCGCTCCCGGCGATCCGAACTATTTCCCCGACACCGGCACCTACAGCCTGAGCATCACCGCGGTGCCGACGCCTCCGCCGCCGCCGCCCGGCACGACCGATCCGCTCGACTCCATCGACGGAAACTATACGGCGCCCAGCGTCATCAACGTTTATTTCGCGCCGGGCGGCGTGCGCTTCGAGGACGTGTTCGAGCCACCGGTCACGACCGGCGGCTGGAGCGCCTTCGAGATCCAGCAGGCCCAACTGGCCTTCGATCTGTTCGAGAATGTCGCGAACGTGACCTTCAACTTCGTCGAGGACCCGGACGACGCCGATTTCTTCATGGTGGAACGTCCCGGTGA
>CBFIFZ010000105.1:0-10180 GCA_965661995.1 Roseicyclus sp. | reverse complement strand
TCGCCGATCGCCTGCGGCGCGATCTCGGCGTTGTCGGCCATCAGCAGCGAGGCGATGGACCCCGAGCCGCGGCGCTGCTGCAGGATCGCGCGCTCGGCGATGTTGATCAGCTGGCGCACGTTGCCGGGCCAGGGCGCCTGCAACAGCTGGGCGGCCTCCTGTGCCGTCACCTGCGGGCTCTCGGTGCCGTATTCCTCGGCGAATTGCTCGCCGAAGCGTGTGAAGAGCGTCAGGATATCCTCGCCCCGCTGGCGCAAGGGGGGCAGGTCGATGCGCATCGCGGCAAGGCGGTAGAACAGGTCGGGCCGCAGCGAGGCCTCGCATTGCTCGGGCTCGGGCGCGTTGCAGATCGCCACGATCCGCGTCTCGGCGGGCGTGCCCTGCTCGTTGATGACCGTCAGAAGCCGCGCCTGAAGCGGGCCGGGCAGGCTCTCGATATCCTCGAGCACCAGCGTGCCGCCCCTGGCCTGTTCCACCAGCGGCTTGTCCTGGTCCTCGCCCACCGGCCCGAAGAGCTTGGCCGACAGCGTTTCCTCGTCATGCGCCGCACAGGAGAGCGCGACGAAGCTCTTGCCCGCGCGCGGCCCCACGGCATGCAGCGCATGGGCCACCAGCGTCTTGCCGGTGCCCGTCTCGCCCACGATCAGCACGTGACCGTCGGCCTGCCCGAGGTCGAGGATATCCTCGCGCAACCGCTCCATGATCGGGCTGGAACCGATCAGCTTGCGCATGAGAACGGTGCCATCCGACAACTCACGACGAAGCGCCCGGTTGTCGAGCGTCAGGCGGCGCTGCTGGCTGGCGCGCTTGGCAAGGTCGGTCATCCGGTCGGGGTTGAACGGCTTCTCGAGGAAGTCATAGGCCCCGATCCGCATCGCCTCGACCGCCATGGGCACGTCGCCATGCCCGGTGATCAGGATCACCGGCAGCCCGCTGTCCACGCCCATAAGGCGCTTCAGGAAGGCCATGCCGTCCATGCCCGGCATCTTGACGTCCGTCACCACCACGCCCGGCCAATCGGGGCCTATCGCCTTCAGCGCCTCTTCGGCGCTGGCGTAGGTCTCGGTCTCGAAGCCCGACAGCGCCAGCCACTGGCTGATCGACTGCCGCATGTCCTGCTCGTCATCCACGATGGCGATCTTCATCGGCCCGCGTCCTTTCCTGTCACTCCGCCGCCTTCGCCCCGCCCTCGCCGATCAACGGCAGACGGATCTCGAAGACGGCGCCGCCCTCCTCCCCGTTGCGCGCGGTCAGCCGCCCGCCGAGGTCAGTGACGATCCCCGAGGAAATGGCAAGGCCGAGGCCCACCCCCTCGCCGGGCTTCTTCGTCGTGTAGAATGGCTCGAACAAGGCGTCGAGATCGTCAATCCCCTTGCCGCTGTCACGCACCGTCAGCACGGCCTCCTCGCCCTCGGCGATCAGCAGGTCCAGCTCGCGCTTGTCGGCATCCTTCATCGCGTCCAGCGCGTTCCTGAGAAGGTTGATGATCACCTGCTCGAGGCGCAGCCGGTCGGCCATCACCATCACCGGACGGCGCGGCAGGCTCTGGGTGATCGCCACCTTCGTCGTGCGCAGTTGCGGCTCCATCATCGTCATCGCGCCCTTCAGCGCGTCGCGCAGATCGACCGGCTCGAAGGCCTCGCCGCCCTTGCGGGCATAGGATTTCAGCTGCCGCGTGATCGCACCCATCCGCTCGATCAGGTCATCGATGCGCTGGAAACTCGACGCCGCCTCCTCCACCCGCTTGCGCTGCAGAAGCAGCCGCGCACCCGCGAGATAGGTCTTCATCGCCGCAAGCGGCTGGTTCAGCTCGTGGCTGACGGCGGCCGACATCTCGCCCAGTGCGGCGAGTTTCTGGCTTTGGGCCAGGCTCTGCTCGGCCTCTTCCAGCGTCCGTTCGACCCTCTGGCGCTCGGCGATTTCTCGCTGCAGCCGCGCGTTCAGGCGGCGAAGCTCCGCCGACTCGCGCGCCAGCCGGACCGACTGCGACCGCGCGCGGCGGCTCAGGACATAGAAACCGCCCGCCAGAAGCAGCGCGAATCCCATGATCTCGAGCGCCAGAACCGCGTTCACCCGCTCCCGCACCGAGGTGTAGGCGGTGTAGCTGACGATGCGCCAGCCGCGGAACGGGATGCGGCTTTCCAGACGGATCGTGTCCGAGCCGAAGAAATCGGGGCGCCGATCGCCGAAGGCGAAATCGCCCGTCGCCTCGAGCGCGCGCTGGATCGCGCTTTGCGGCGCCTGCAGCGCCAGCGCCTCGGCCTCGGTGCGCCCGCGCCAGCGCGGTTCGGTCGACAGGATGATCTCGCCCTGGCTGTTGGTGAGGAACACCGCCTCGGTCGTGCCGCGCCAGCGGTCGATGATCCGGGCAAGGTCAACCTCGACCAGGATCACACCGAGAAGCCGGTTCTCGGTCCCCCTCATGGCGCGCGAAAAGGTGAAATCGTAGCGCCCGGTTTCCGGCTCGTTCGACGTGAAGACCGTGTCGGGCGAGCGCGTGGCCTGCACGAAGAACGGGTCCGAGTTCCTGAGCTGCCCGAGCCGCGACCGATCGGTCGCCGCCACGATCCGCCCCTCGCGGTCCAGCAGCACGAGCGAGGCCGCGCCGATCTCGTCCACGTAGGAAATCAGGCGCTGCGAGGTATCGGTGAAACTGTTGGTCTCGAGCGAGCGGATCAGCACCGGGTCGCGCGACAACAGAAGCGGCACGACTGAATGGCGCTGCAGTTCCGACTGAACGGTGCCCGAGTAGATCGCCAGCCGGATCTCGGCGCGGTTCCGCGTGGTTTCCGTGAAACGCTGCGTGAGCCAGGTGTTCGACACCCAGATCGCGGCGATGGCGGCGATCACGAACACGACGAGGAAGGCGCGCAGCGCCCAGGTGCGCCGACGATGCGCCCGTTCGTGAAGGGTCTGGCTGTCTGTCAGGCTCATGGGCGGCATGGTAGGCGCGCCGCGCCCCCCGCTCAAGGCGCCAGACGCCTCATGCCGCGACCAGCGCCTCGGCGAGGCCGCGGAACATCGCCGCCCCGTCCGTGCCGCCCTGGGCTGCATCCACCACCCGCTCGGGGTGCGGCATCAGCCCCAGCACCCGGCGGTTCACGCTCAGGATGCCCGCGATGTCGTCCATCGCGCCATTGGGGCTGCCGATGTAGCGGAAGGCGACGCGGTCCTCGGCCCTGAGCATCGCCAGCGTCTCCGGGTCGGCGACATAGTTGCCGTCGTGATGGGCGACCGGCACGGTGATCTCCTGCCCCGCCGTGTAACCGGCGGTAAAGGCGCTGTCGGCCGTCTCGACGCGCAGCCCCTGCATCTTGCAGACGAACTTGAGCCCCGCGTTCCGCATCAACGCACCGGGCAGGAGCCGCGTCTCGCACAGCACCTGGAACCCGTTGCAGATGCCCAGCACGTAGCCGCCCCGCTCGGCGTGGGCCGCCACGGCCCGCATGATCGGCGACTGCGCCGCGATGGCCCCGCAACGCAGGTAGTCGCCGTAGGAAAAGCCCCCCGGCACGCCGACGATATCGGTGCCCGCGGGCAGCTCGGCCTCCTTGTGCCAGACCATGTCGACGTCGAAGCCCGCCGCGCGGAAGGCCACGGCGAGATCGCGGTCGCAGTTGGAACCGGGGAAGACGAGGACGGCGGCCTTCACGGCTGCATCTCCACCCGGTAGCTTTCGATGACGGTATTGGCGAGCAGCTTCTCGCACATCGCAGTGACGTCGGCCTCGGTCGTGCCGGGGGCCAGGTCCAGCTCGATCACCTTGCCCTGCCGCACGCCGTTCACGCCTTCGAACCCCAAAGCGCCCAGCGCCGATTTCACCGCCTCGCCCTGCGGGTCGAGCACGCCCTGCTTCAGCATCACGGTCACGGTGGCCTTCATCGCGCCTCTTCCCTTCATCTTTCCACAAATATGCATGCCCGGCCCGAAGCCCGGCACTGCGTCAGTTGATCAGCGTGGGCTTCGTCGTGCCTGTCTCGCGCTGGGGCATCACGCCCAGGCGGCGCGCGACCTCGGTATAGGCATCGGCCAGGTTGCCCAGGTCGCGGCGGAACACGTCCTTGTCGAGCTTCTGGCCGGTCTCGATATCCCACAGGCGGCACGAATCCGGGCTGATCTCGTCGGCGACGATCAGGCGCATGTAATCGCCGTCCCAGATCCGGCCGATCTCGATCTTGAAATCCACCAGCTTGATGCCGACGCCCAGCATCAGCCCCGACAGGAAATCGTTCACGCGCAGCGCGAGCGAGACCATGTCGTCGAGGTCCTGCTGCGCGGCCCAGCCGAAGGCGATGATATGCTCTTCGCTGACCAGCGGGTCGCCGAGGTCGTCGTTCTTGAAGTAGAATTCCACGATAGGCCGCGGCAGGGCCGTGCCCTCCTCGATGCCCAGCCGCTTGGAGATGGAGCCCGCGGCGACGTTGCGCACGACCACTTCCAGCGGAATGATCTCGACCGCGCGGATCAGCTGCTCGCGCATGTTGAGGCGGCGGATGAAATGGGTGGGCACGCCCACCGAGTTCAGCCCGGTCATGAAAAACTCCGACAGGCGGTTGTTAAGCACGCCCTTGCCCTCGACCGTCGCGCGCTTCTCGGCGTTGAAGGCGGTGGCATCGTCCTTGAAATACTGCACCAGGGTGCCGGGCTCGGGACCCTCATAGAGGATCTTGGCCTTGCCCTCGTAGACCTTCTTGCGGCGTGCCATGCTGTCATCCCGGATGTGCTAAGCGGGCGGTGTATGGTCACACGCCCCTGACCTTCGGCGCGCTATAGGGCAAAGCGCGCTGTGTCGCAAGCGACGGGCGGCATCGGCGCTTGCAGCCGGTCCACAGGGGGCCGTAAACTGCGGCGCGACAGGCCAATTGGAAGATGGAGAGCCCGATGACCACCTTCGACGACCGCGAGAACGCGTTCGAGAACAAGTATGCCCACGACCAGGAGATGCAGTTCCGGGCCGAGGCGCGGCGCAACAAGCTGATGGGCCTCTGGGTGGCCGATATCCTCGGCAAGTCGGGCGAAGACGCCGACGCCTACGCGAAAGAGGTCGTGAAGGCCGACTTCGAGGAAGCCGGCCACGAGGACGTGATGCGCAAGGTCATGGGCGACCTCGGCGACCGCGTGGGCGAGGCCGAGGTGCGCAAGAAATACGACGAGCTTCTCGCCGTGGCCAAGGGCCAACTGCTCGCCGAAGACTGAGGCGCGGACCCGCGCGACGATACCGAAGGCGCCCCGGCGCGCCCGTCGGCCCCGCCCCGAAGGCGGGGCCGATCGCGTTTCGCACATGAGCGTTGCTCATGATCTTCATGCAAAATTTGCGCCTTGCTCATAACCGGTGAAACCGCCAAGTCATCGCTGCGCGCCCCGACCCGATGGAGACCCCGATGCCCAACCCGCTTGCCGAGCTTCTGCAGACCCGCGACTGGCTGATGGCCGATGGCGCGACTGGCACGACACTGTTCAACATGGGGCTGCAATCGGGCGACGCGCCCGAGCTGTGGAATGCCGATCACCCCGACCGGATCACGGCGCTCTACAAGGGCGCGGTCGACGCGGGCTCGGACATCTTCCTCACCAACTCCTTCGGCGGCACCCGCTCGCGGCTGAAGCTGCATGACGCACAGGACCGCGCCTACGAGCTGAACAAGCTCGCCGCCGAGATCGGGCGCGAGGTGGCGGACGCCTCGGGCCGCCGCGTCATCGTGGCGGGCTCGATGGGCCCCACGGGCGAGATCATGGCGCCGATGGGGCCCCTCACCCACGAAGCCGCGGTCGAGATGTTCCACGAACAGGCCGAGGGCCTGCGCGACGGCGGCGCGGATGTGCTCTGGGTCGAGACGATCAGCGCACCCGAGGAATACGCCGCCGCCGCACAGGCCTGCGCGATGGCCGGCATGGACTGGTGCGGCACGATGAGCTTCGACACCGCCGGGCGCACGATGATGGGCCTGACCTCGGCGGGCATGGCCGAGATGGTCGAGCGGCTCGACCATGCGCCGCTGGCCTACGGCGCCAATTGCGGCGTCGGCGCCTCGGACCTTCTGCGCACCGTGCTGGGCTTTCGCGCCGCGGGCTCGGAACGGCCCGTGATCGCCAAGGGCAACGCGGGCATCCCCAAGTATCACGACGGCCACATCCACTACGACGGCACGCCCGAGCTTATGGGCCGCTACGCGGTCATGGCCCGCGATGCGGGCGCCGCGATCATCGGCGGCTGCTGCGGCACCACGCCCGAGCACCTGCGCGCGATGCGCGCCGCCCTCGAAGAGACGCCGCGCGGCGCGGCGCCCACGCTCGAGCAGATCGCCGAGGTTCTGGGCGGCTTTTCCTCGGGCTCGGACGGCACCGACGACAAGGGGCCGAAGCGCGAGCGCACCAGCCGGCGCCGCGCCCGGGGCTAGGCCCCGAACAGGCGCATCATCGTTTCACGATCCTCGGAGGCCCTGGCGATGATCCAGTCACGGAAGCTGCGCTGCACCGAACCCAGACGCGCGCCGCGCCGCCAGACGAGGCAATGGGCGTAGCTGCCATGCACCACCGATCTGCGTCCGAACGGCATGATGAGGCTACCGTCGGCCACGGCGGCGAAGACATCGCTCAGACCGCCGAGAACAAGGCCGAACCCGCCCAGCGCAAGCCGGACCCCAGCCGCGGTCAGTTCGTAACGCGGTGCCGCGTTGTCAGCCGCCTCGGCCGCAAGCCCCATCCGCACACGCCAGCCCGCCCAATCCACCCAGTCGGGGTCCGTGGTCGGCACGTCGATATGAACGAGCGGCACACCGTCAAGCGACATGGCCCCCTCACCAAGGCCGAACCGCGCCGCGAAGCCCGGCGTGCAGACGGGCACCACGCCGCTGCGGATGAGGGGCAGGCACTCCAGGTCCGGCTCGGTTGCCCCGCCCGTGTAGCGGATCGCGAAATCGATGTCGGCGGTACGAAAATCCGTCACCTCCCAGGTGCTTTGCAATCTCAGATCGATGCCGGGACTGCGCGAGAAGAGGTCCGACATGTGCCGCGGCAGCCATGTCTCGGCAAAGGTCGGCGACACCGACAGAGCAACACAGTTCGTGACGGGATCCTGCGCCAGCCGGGCCTGGAGCCCGGCCAGCCGCGCGAAGGCCGCCGAAAGCGGATCGCGGACCTCGTTCAGGGCTTCGGTCGGGCGAAGGCCGGATGGCGTGCGGTCGAACAGGATCCGGCCAAGGGCGTCCTCAAGCCCGCGGATCTGTGCCGCGACCGCCGCGCGCGTGACCGAAAGCTCCTCGGCGGCCCGGGCGACGGAGCCCGTCCGCAACACCGCCTCGACCGCCCGCCACCCGTTGAGATGGGTCAGCCGCACGGATGCACTAGGAAAGTTTTTCTATCCATCATGGTCGGAAAAACTGACGTGAAAATTGATAAAAAACCAGACTTACTTCCGGAGTGGAACACCTTTTCATTCCAGGGAGACCCCCATGAAAGCCTATGTCATCGAACGCGAGATCCCCGGCGTCGGAGCGATGAGCGCCGAGGAGCACTGTGGCGCGGCCGCCACCTCGAACGCAGCACTGGCGAAACTCGCGCCACGGGTGCAGTGGCAGCATTCCTATGTCGCGGGCGACAAGACATTCTGCATCTACTTGGCCGAGGATGTCGCAGCGATCGAGGAACATGCGACGTTGAGCGGCTTCCCCGCCGATCGCATCACGCCCATCACCAAGCTGATCGACCCGACCACCGCCACGGGCTGACTGCGCTAGAACAACGCCAGCTGCCGCCCCTCCGCCAAGGGCCTTTGGAACAGGTCGGTGCGCAGGGGCGGCAGGTCGTCTGCGAACCCGAGACTGCGCGCGGCGCGTTGAAACCGCTGCTGCAAGAGCTCCGCCCACACCCCCTCGCCCCGCATCCGCTTGCCCCATTCGGCGTCGTAATCACGCCCGCCGTGCATGTCGCGGACCTTGGTCATCACGCGGCCCATGCGCTCGGGATAATGCTCGGCCAGCCAATCCAGCCAGAGCTGCGAGACCTCGCGCGGCAGGCGCAGGGGAATCGTGCTTGCCGCGACCGCGCCCGCGTCGCGCCCCGCCGTCAGGATCGCCTCGAGCTCGTGATCCGTCAGCCCCGGCACGATGGGCGAGACCATGACCCGCACCGGGCAGCCCGCCCGCGCCAGCGCCTCGATCATCTGCAAACGGCGCTTGGGTCCCGGGCAGCGCGGCTCCATCTTCCGGCTCACCCCCGCGTCCAGCGTGGTGATCGAGACCCCCACACGCGCCAGACCCGCCTGCCCCATCTCCCCCAGGATATCGGCGTCCCGGGTGACAAGGCTGCCCTTGGTCACCACGCCGACCGGGTGGCGAAAGGCCTGCAGCACCTCCAGCAGCCCGCGCATGATCCGACGGTCCCGCTCGATCGGCTGGTAGGGGTCGGTGTTTGTCCCGATCGCAATGGTATCAGGCACATAGCCCTGGCGGCGCAGTTCCGCCTCCAGCACGCGCGGTGCCTCGGGGCGGGCCACCAGCCGGGTCTCGAAATCGAGGCCGGGCGACAGGCCGAGGTAGGCATGCGAGGGCCGCGCGAAACAGTAGATGCAGCCATGCTCGCAGCCCCGGTAGGGGTTGATCGACCGGTCGAAACTGATGTCGGGCGACGTGTTGCGCGTGATCACGCGCCGCGGCCGCTCTTCGGTCACCTCGGTGCGCAGGGGCGGCAGGTCTTCGTCGCGGTCCCAGCCATCCGGCTCGTCCACGCGCTCGAACCGCTCGAAGCGCCCGGCGGCGTTCGTGGCGGCAGCGCGCCCGCGGGCGCGGGCCGAGGATTGCGCGGGTATCGACGGCGGCATGCCGCGAAACTAGAACCAAACAGGAACATCGGCAAGCCCGGGTCGCCCCGCGCGCGGGCCATGTCGCAATTCGGCATTCGCCGAGACGGAATTCCACTACCAACCGAGCCAGACGCGCATCGCGCGGGGCCAGCAGACAGGAGACGCGCCCATGTCGGATGAAGAAGACATCATCCTTTCGGAACTCGACGACGACGAGCTTGTCAGCCAGATGTTCGACGACCTCTACGACGGTCTCAAGGAAGAGATCGAAGAGGGCGTCAACATCCTGCTCGAGCGCGGCTGGACGCCTTACGACATCCTGACCAAGGCGCTCGTCGGCGGCATGACCATCGTCGGCAACGACTTCCGCGACGGCATCCTCTTCGTGCCCGAGGTGCTGATGGCCGCCAACGCGATGAAGGGCGGCATGGCAATCCTCAAGCCGCTTCTCGTGGAAACCGGCGCGCCGCGCATCGGCAAGATGGTGATCGGCACCGTGAAGGGCGACATCCACGACATCGGCAAGAACCTGGTGTCGATGATGATGGAGGGCGCGGGCTTCGAGGTCGTGGACCTCGGCATCAACAACGCGGTCGAGGCCTATCTCGAGGCGCTGGAAACCGAAGGCCCGGACATCCTCGGCATGTCGGCGCTGCTGACCACGACCATGCCCTACATGAAGGTCGTGATCGACACGCTGAAGGAAAAGGGTATCCGCGACGATTACATCGTGCTCGTCGGCGGTGCGCCGCTGAACGAGGAATTCGGCCGCGCCATCGGCGCCGACGCCTATTGCCGCGATGCCGCCGTTGCGGTCGAGACGGCCAAGGAATTCGTCGCGCGCAAGCACAACCAGATGGCCGCCCGCGCCTGAGCCGCGGAACATCCGACATCGCCAACCGGCCCGGCCTTTTGAGGCTGGGCCGGTTTCGTTTTCCAAGGTAATGGGGGCGCATGGCCGTTTCCGTCTTCATCGCCCGCCGCATCGACGCGGGCCTCTTCCGGCATGTCCACGAGGACGTGTTCGATGCGCCCCCCGACCCGATGCTGACCGACGAATTCCTCGCCGCCCCCCATCTGCACATCGCCGTCGCCGTCGAGCGCGACCTGATGGTCGGCATGTGCTCGGGCGTGGTCCATCACCACCCCGACAAACGGCCCCAATGGTGGATCAACGAGCTTGGCGTCGCAGGCCCATGGCGGCGGCAGGGCATCGGCACGCGGCTCGTGATGACCTGCATGGACCATGCACGCCGGCTGGGCTGCACCGACATCTGGGTCGTGGCCGAACCCAGCGACATGGCCGAGGGCTTCTGGCAGAGCCTGCGCTGGCAGCGGACGGGCAACCGGCTGGCGATGTTCTCGCACCCGCTCGACTGA
>CBFIFZ010000104.1:0-10221 GCA_965661995.1 Roseicyclus sp. | reverse complement strand
GCGTCATCGGGGCATGGGCGTAGCTTTCGCGCCGTCCGTTGCCGGTGGGCGCTACCCCCATCAGGCGCGCCGATTGCCGGTCCTGCATGTAACCCACGAGGATGCCATCTTCGATCAGCGTGGTCTTGCCCGAGGGCGTGCCCTCGTCATCGACGCTGATCGAGCCGCGGCGGTCTGGGATGGTGCCGTCGTCCAGCACGGTGACGCCCGGCGCGGCCACGCGCTGGCCCATGAGGCCTGCAAAGGCCGACTGCTTCTTGCGGTTGAAATCGCCTTCCAACCCGTGGCCCACCGCCTCGTGCAGCAGGATGCCCGGCCAGCCGGGGCCCAGCGCCACGTCCATCACGCCCGCGGGCGCAGGCTCGGCCGAGAGGTTCACGACGGCGATCCGCAGCGCCTCGCGCGCGATGCCTTCCCAGTGGTCGCGCCCCATCAGCCCGACAAGCCCCACGCGACCGCCACCGCCCGCCGAGCCGCTTTCGCGGCGGCCGTTCTCTTCCACGATGATCGACACGTTCAGCCGCACCATGGGCCGCACGTCACGCACGCGCCCGCCTTCGGGGCGCAGGATCTCCACCTCCTGGTGGGAGGCCGCCATCGAGGCCGAGACCTGCACCACGCGGGGATCGAGCGCGCGGGCATAGGCGTCGATCTCGGCCAGTGTCGAGAGCTTCACGCCGAACTCCGCCCCCGACATCGGGTCCGCGTCGGTGTAGAGCCGCGCGTTCGTGCCCAAGGGCGCCTCGGCCAATGTGCCGCCGCCGTCGCCCACGGCCAGCCGCGCGGTTTCGGCGGCGCGGAGCAGCGCCGCCTCGGAGATCTCGGTCGAATGGGCGTAGCCCGCCACCTCGCCCTTCACCGCGCGCAGACCGAATCCCTCGGCGGCATCATAGCTGGCCGTTTTCACCCGCCCGTCGTCGAAGACGATCACCTCGGACCGGCGCCGTTCGAGGAACAACTCGCCATCCTCGGCCCCGTCGGTCGCAGCCCGCAGCACGCGGAGTGCTGCGCCTTCGTCCAGAAGCGTGTCGAAGGGGCGAAAAGGGGTCGGATCTGCCATGAAACCTCCGGCGGGAATGCTGCGGGCGCAAAATGATCCATGTCAACTTGCGCGGGGGGTGAGACATTTAGACCAAATGCGTCGGGTCGTGACCAGCTATATGGTCCGCTCGACGTTGAACGCAACGGTGCGCCGCGCGGGAGCATGTGGGCGGCACGCCGTATCAGACAGGACAGACCGGAATGACGTTTCTGAAGACGCTCGGCGGCCTCGGGGCCGCACTTGGTGCAACCCTGACCGCCGGCATCGCCGCGGCGCAGACCGTCGGCATGCGCGAGGGGCTCGAGATCATCGGCGCGCCGACGCCGGGCGCCATGGGCTTCCAGCCGGGCGTGACCGAACTGGCCCGCGATATCCGCGCGCTCGACAATTTCCTGCTTGTGATCATGACGGTGATCGTCCTCTTCGTCACCGCGCTCCTGATCTACTCTATGGTGCGCCACAATGCGAAGGCGAACCCCACGCCCGCGACCTTCACCCATAACACCAGGATCGAGGTGACCTGGACGGTCGTGCCGCTGGTGATCCTCGTGGTGATCGGCGCCTTCTCGCTGCCGGTTCTCTTCAAGCAGCAGACCATCCCCGAGGCCGATGTGGTCGTGAAGGCTACCGGCTACCAGTGGTACTGGGGCTACGAATATCCCGAGCATGGTATCGTCTACGACAGCTTCATGCTGAACGAGGATGAACTGGCCGAATACGGCTACGGCCCTGACGAGCACCTGCTCGCCACCGACACCGCCATGGTCGTGCCGACCGGTGCCACCGTCGTCGTGCAGGTCACCGCCGCCGACGTGATCCACTCCTGGACCATCCCCGCCTTCGGCGTGAAGCAGGACGGCGTTCCGGGCCGCCTCGCCGAACTGTGGTTCGAGGTCGAGGAAGGCCAGGAAGGCGTCTACTTCGGCCAGTGTTCGGAACTCTGCGGCGTGAACCACGCCTACATGCCGATCACCGTCTTCGCCGTGACGCAGGAAGAATACGACGCCTGGATCAACGGCGAGGCGCAGGAATTCGCAAGCGCGGGCAACATGCGCGCACCGCGCGTGATCGAGCTGGCCTCGGTCGAGTGAAACGGAGGGGCCGGGCCTTGCGCCCGGCCGCCATGGTAGCCGGGCTGAAGCCCGGCCTACGGCTTAGGATGAACGGTAGGCCTGAATGACCGACCTTACGACCAATACCAGCGTTCAAACCGCCGAGGGCGAGGCCCGCTTCGGCGATTACGTGGCACTGCTCAAGCCGCGCGTGATGTCGCTGGTTGTCTTCACCGCGCTCGTTGGCCTCTTAGTCGCGCCGGTGTCGATCGACCCGATGATCGGCTTCACCGCCATCCTCTTCATCGCGCTGGGTGGCGGGGCCTCGGGCGCGCTGAACATGTGGTATGATGCCGACATCGACCGCGTGATGCGCCGCACCGCCAAACGGCCTGTCCCGGCGGGCCGCGTCGAGGCGGGCGAGGCGCTGTCGCTGGGCCTGTGGCTCTCGGCGATCTCGGTGGCGATGCTGGGGCTGGCGACGAACTGGCTGGCGGCGGGGCTGCTGGCCTTCACCATCTTCTTTTACGCTGTGATCTACACGATGTGGCTGAAGCGCGCGACGCCGCAGAACATCGTGATCGGAGGCGCGGCTGGCGCCTTTCCCCCGATGATCGGCTGGGTCGCTGCGACCGGCTCCATCAGCCTCGAGGCGGTGCTGATGTTCGGCCTCATCTTCATGTGGACGCCGCCGCATTTCTGGGCGCTCGCGCTGTTCATGAAGTCGGACTACCACGAGGCCAAGGTGCCCATGCTGACCGTGACCCACGGCCGGGCCGAGACGCGCCGCCAGATCCTGATCTACACCGTGCTGCTGGTGCCCGTGGCCCTCGGCCTCGGCTTCACCTCGGTCGCCGGGCCGGTCTATCTCGCCGCGGCGATCGTGCTCAACGCGATCTTCCTCAAGGGCGCCTGGGACATCTGGCGCCGCGATGAAGAGGTCGCGCAGGCCGACGCTTACGCCACCGAAAAGCGCGTCTTCCGCTTCTCGCTCTATTATCTCTTCCTGCATTTCGGCGCGCTGCTCGCCGATGCGGGCCTGCGCAGCTGGGGGATCGCCTGATGCCGATCACCGAAACCCATGACCTTCACAAGCGCCGCCTGGGCCGCAACGTGGGCGTGGCGCTCAGCCTTGTCGCCTTCGCCGCCATCGTCTTCGGCCTGACGGTCGCCAAGATCCGTCAAGGCGCCTCGATGGAAGCCTTCGACCACACGCCGCGCGTGTCGGTCACGCCCCCGGTGGAGAGCGGCCAATGACTTCGAACACCCGCGTCGTCACCCGTCTGCTGGCCGTAATGCTCTTCATGGGTGGCCTCGCCTGGGCCTCGGTGCCGCTTTACGACTGGTTCTGCCGCGTCACCGGCTTCGGCGGCACCACGCAGGTTGCCGACCAGGGCAGCGACACCATCCTCGAGCAGACCATCCGCGTCCGCTTCGACGCCTCCCGCGCGCGCGATATGCCGTGGGAGTTCCGGGCGATGCAGCCCCACATGGACATCCGCATCGGCGAGACGGGGCTGGCCTTCTACGAGGCCTACAACCCCACCGACGAACCGATCGCCGGCACGGCGTCCTTCAACGTCGCGCCCTTCGAGACGGGCGCCTATTTCGTCAAGATCGCCTGCTTCTGTTTCGAGCTTCAGGTCCTGCAGCCCGGCGAGCGCGTCGAGATGCCGGTGACCTTCTTCGTCGACCCCGAGATCCTCGACGATCCCGAGGCGCGCGGGACCCCCGCCATCACGCTGTCCTACACCTTCCACGTGACGGACATGCCCGAAGACTATGCCGCGCTGCCCGAGCCCGCGCCCGCGCCCGTGGCCAACTAGAGAACACATCGGACCGAGGACGACACCCATGGCCCATACCAAGAACCACGACTACCACATCATCAACCCGTCGATCTGGCCGCTGATGGCCGCGGGCGGCGCCTTTGCCATGCTCTTCGGGGCGGTGAACTGGATGCATGGCGGCACGCCCTGGCTGTTCCTGATGGGCTTCGCCGCGGTGCTCTACGTCATGTACGGCTGGTGGGCCGACGTCGTCGTCGAAAGCCGCTCGGGCGATCACACGCCGGTCGTGCGCATCGGCCTGCGTTACGGCTTCATCATGTTCATCATGTCCGAGGTGATGTTCTTCGCGGCATGGTTCTGGGCCTTCTTCAAGCATGCCCTCTACCCGATGAACGAATATGTCGCCTCGCAATACGTGCCGCCCGAGATCTACGCGGTCGATCCGTTCCACCTGCCGCTGATCAACACGCTGGTGCTGCTCCTGTCGGGCTGCGCGGTGACGTGGTCGCACCATGCGCTGGTCCATGGCGGACCGCGCAAGGATGTCGCCAACGGGCTCATCATCGGCGTGGTCCTGGGCCTTATCTTCACCGGCCTTCAGGCCTTCGAATACTACGAGCTGATCGCGCATTACGATTGGACCTTCGGCGGCGACAAGTTCTTCTCGACCTTCTTCCTCGCCACCGGCTTCCACGGGTTGCACGTGATCATCGGGACGATCTTCCTCTTCATCTGCTGGCTGCGGGTGCTGAAGGGGCATTTCACCGCCGAGAAGCACATCGGCTTCGAAGCGGCCGCATGGTACTGGCACTTCGTCGACGTGGTCTGGCTGTTCCTCTTCCTGGCGGTATACATCTGGGGCCAGGCGGTCGTCATCGGCTGAGGTCGGAGACAGGGGGGCTCTGCCCCCCGCGTCACCCGTTCCGGGTGCCGCCCCCCCCGGGATATTTCCGAAACGGAGAAACGGGCAGGGCGCGCGTTAACCTTAACGGATCGTGAAGGGCCTGCCGTGGGGTGGGCCTTTTCCATTGGAGAGAGGTGAGCATGGGACGGATCATCGGGGCCTTGGTGCTGGGCCTGGGGGGCGTGGCGATCCTCGTGTCGCTGGGCGTCTGGCAGATGCAGCGGCTCGCCTGGAAGGAGGGGGTGCTGGCCGATATCGAGGCGCGCATCGCAGCCGCGCCCGTCGCCGTTCCCGAGGCTCCGGACCCGGAGGCTGACCGCTACCTGCCGGTCGAGGTCACGGGGATGTTCAGCGAGGGGCACATCCGCGTCCTGGTCAGCCAGCGCGGCCTTGGCGCGGGTTACCGCATCATCTCGCCCTTCGAGACCGGCACGGGCCGCCGCATCCTGGTCGACCGCGGCGTGATCCGGGTGGCCGATGACGTGCCCGAGGCGCCGGGCGGCCCGGTCACCGTCACCGGCAACCTGCACTGGCCTGCTGAGCGCGATGGGTTCACGCCCGAGAACGATGTCGCCGACAACACCTGGTTCGCGCGCGAGGTTCCCGTACTGGCCGATCACTTCGAAACCGAGCCGGTCCTCGTCATCGCGCGCGCCCTGTCGCAATCCGACGCCCCCGTGACGCCCCTGCCCGTGACGACCGAAGGCATCCCGAACGATCACCTGAACTACGCGATCACATGGTTTTCGCTCGCCGCCGTCTGGTTGGGGATGACACTCTTCCTGCTCTGGCGTATCAGGCGACGGATCGCATGAAGGGACAGTCGCGGCGATGCGCTATATCTCGACCCGCGGGCAGGCGCCCGAGCTGACATTCGAAGAGACGATGCTGACG
Organism: Roseicyclus sp.; assembly: GCA_965661995.1. Taxonomy (GTDB): domain Bacteria; phylum Pseudomonadota; class Alphaproteobacteria; order Rhodobacterales; family Rhodobacteraceae; genus Roseicyclus. The sequence goes on along the minus strand of CBFIFZ010000104.1, from coordinate 4,539 downwards.
GGCCTCGCGCGCGACGGGGGGCTTTACGTCCCCGCCGAGCTGCCCCGGATGAGCGCGGGCGAGATCGCCGCGCTGGCCGGTCTGTCCTACGAAGAGGCCGCGTTCCGCGTCATGCGCCCCTTCGTGGGCGAGAGCTTCAGCGACCAGGAATTCGGCGATTGCATCGCGCGCGCCTATGCCGGTTTCGGCCATGCCGCCCGCGCGCCGCTGAAGCAGCTGCAGGACAATCATTTCCTGCTGGAACTGTTCCACGGCCCCACGCTCGCCTTCAAGGATTTCGCGATGCAGCTGATCGGCCAGCTGTTCCAGACGGCGCTGGCGCGCTCGGGCGAGCGGGTGACCATCGTCGGCGCGACCAGCGGAGACACCGGATCGGCCGCGATGGAGGCCTTTCGCGGGCTCGACAACGTGGATGTCTTCATCCTCTACCCCCATGGCCGGGTGTCTGACGTACAGCGCCGCCAGATGACCACCGTGGCCGAGGCGAACGCCCATGCGCTCGCCATCACCGGCAGTTTCGACGACGCGCAGGCGCGGCTGAAGGACATGTTCAACGATTTCACCTTCCGCGACGAGGTGCGGCTGGCGGGCGTGAACTCGATCAACTTCGCGCGCGTTCTGGCGCAGGTGGTGTATTACTTCACCTCTGCCGTGGCGCTTGGCGCGCCGCATCGCAAGGTCAGCTTCACCGTGCCCACCGGCAATTTCGGTGACATCTTCGCGGGCTACCTCGCCAAGCAGATGGGCCTGCCGATCGAGAAACTGGTGGTGGCCACGAACCAGAACGACATCCTGCACCGCGCGCTCAGCACCGGCGATTACGTCACCCATGGCGTCGCGCCCTCGATCAGCCCGTCGATGGATATCCAGGTCTCCTCCAACTTCGAGCGCGCGCTGTTCGACGCCTATGGCCGCGACGGCGCGGCGGTGGCGCAGTTGATGGACGAGCTGAAACAGGGCGGCGGCTTCCACATCTCACAGGGCGCGCTGGAAAGCCTGCGCGCCGATTTCGCCTCCGGTCGCGCGTCGGAGGCGGAAACCTCGGCCATGATCGCCCGCGCGCTTCCCGAGATGGGTGAGCTTCTGTGCCCCCATTCCGCCGTCGGCGTGCATGTGGCGCAAGACTTCCTGGGGTCCACCCCCATGGTCACGCTCGCCACGGCCCACCCCGCGAAATTCCCCGACGCGGTCGAGGCGGCCACGGGCATCCGCCCCGCGCTGCCGCCGCGCATGGCCGACCTGCACGAGCGGCCCGAGCGCATGACGCGGGTCGAGAACGATCTTCACGAGATCGAAACCCTGATCCGCAAGGAAATCGCCGCGTGACTGTCGAACTGCATACCCTGTCGAACGGCCTGAGGATCGTAACCGAGCATATGCCGGGCCTCGAGTCGGCGGCACTCGGCGTCTGGGTCTCGGCGGGGTGCCGCCACGAGGCGCCCGAGCAGAATGGCGTCGCCCATTTCCTCGAGCACATGGCCTTCAAGGGCACCACGCGGCGCAGCGCTCTGCAGATCGCCGAGGAAATCGAGGATGTCGGCGGCTACATCAACGCCTACACCTCGCGCGAGGTCACGGCCTATTACGCCCGCGTGTTGCGCGACGACGTGGCCCTCGCCCTCGACCTGATCGCCGACATCGTGCTGAACCCGGTCTTCGACCCGCGCGAGATCGAGGTGGAGCGCGGCGTGATCCTGCAGGAGATCGGACAGGCCGCCGACACGCCCGACGACATCATCTTCGACTGGCTCCAGGAAGAGGCCTATCCGGGCCAGCCCTTGGGCCGCACCATCCTCGGCCCCGCCGAGCGCGTGCGTGCCTTCGACCGTGCCGATTTCGACCGCTTCGTGGCCCAGCACTACGGGCCGGGGCAGCTGATCCTGTCGGCCGCCGGTGGTGTCGACCATGACGAGATTGTGCGCCTTGCCGAAAAGGCCTTCGGTCACCTGCCGCCGTCGTCGCCCATGACCCCCGAACCGGGCCAGTTCGCAGGCGGCGAGCGGCGCGAGATCAAGGCGCTGGAACAGGCCCATTTCACCCTCGCGCTGGAAGCGCCCGGCTATCGCTCGGACGACATCTACACCGCGCAGATCTACGCGACGGCCCTTGGCGGCGGCATGTCCTCGCGGCTCTTCCAGGAGATCCGCGAGAAACGCGGCCTGTGCTACACGATCTATTCGCAGGTCGGCAGCTACGACGACACCGGCATGCTGACGATCTACGCCGGCACCTCGGCCGAAGAGCTGCCCGAGCTGGTCACGCTGACGCTCGACGAGTTGAAGCGCAGCGCCGAGGACATGACCGAGGCCGAACTGTCGCGCGCCCGCGCGCAGATGAAGGCGGGGCTCCTGATGGGGCTGGAAAGCCCCTCGGCCCGGGCCGAGCGTCTGGCGCGGCTGGTGGCGATCTGGAACCGGGTGCCGCCGCTCGAGGAAACCGTGGCGCGCATCGACGCGGTCACCCTGCCGGGCCTGCGCGACCACGCGGGCGCGCTGGTCGCCTCGGGCCGCGCGGCCATGGCGCTTTACGGGCCGGTCAAGTCGGCCCCCGATCTCGCGCAGGTGACCGCGCGCCTCGCCGCCTGATGCTGACGCGAAAACGGCATCTGCGGCTGGAGACGGAGCGCCTGACCCTCCGCCTGCCGCGCCATGCCGATTTTCGCCCCTGGACCGCGCTCCGCGACGCCTCGCGCGACTTCCTCACCCCGTGGGAGCCGACCTGGGCCGCCGATCACCTGACCCGCAAGAGCTTCACCGGCCGCGTCTACTGGGCGCAGCGCGCGCTGACCCAGGGCAGCGCGGTGCCGCTCTTCATCTTCCACCGGCCGGACGAGACGCTTCTGGGCGCGATCACGCTCGACAACATCCGCCGCGGTCCCGCGCAATCGGCGACGCTGGGTTACTGGATCGGCCAGCCCCATGCCCGGCAGGGCTACATGCGCGAGGCGATCGAGGCGGTCGTCCACTACGCCTTCCGCGGCCAGGACCTGAGCCGGGTCGAGGCCGCCTGCCTGCCCGAGAACGTCGCCTCGCGCGGGGTGCTGGAAAAGGCCGGGTTCAAGTACGAGGGCGTGGCGCAAAGCTACCTCCAGATCAACGGGCGATGGCGCAACCATGTGCTCTACGCCCACCTGCGCCACGACCGGCGCGGGCGCACCGACGTGGGGTGACAGGGGCCCGTTTCCTTCGGCCTCGTCCCGATCTAGATTGCCCGCCATGACAGAGCTTTCCCGACGCCTCGCCGACCTCCTGCCACCCGCCGCCCTGCGCGAGGTGACGCCGGCCTATCTCGAAGAGCCCCGTGGCCGCTGGCACGGGCGCGCCGCCGCCGTTGTCGCGCCGGGCTCGACCGGGGAGGTCGCGACGCTCCTGCGGCATTGCAACGAGACCGGCACGCCGGTCATCCCCTTTGGCGGCGGCACGGGCCTCGTCGGTGGCCAGCTGACCGAGGTGGAGCCCGCGCCCCTCATCCTCTCGCTGGAACGGATGAAGACCATCCGCGCCTTCGACGCGGAGGCGGGCACGATGACGGTCGAGGGCGGCGCGATCCTCGCCGATATCCACGCAGCCGCCGAGGCGGAAGACTGGGTCTTCCCGCTGACGCTCGCCTCGCAAGGCTCCGCCCGGCTGGGCGGGCTCCTTGCGACGAATGCGGGCGGCGTGAACGTGATCCGCTACGGCAACGCACGCGACCTGGTCCTCGGGATCGAGGCGGTGCTGGCGGACGGCACGGTCATCAACGCCCTCTCGCCGCTCAGGAAGAACAACACCGGCTACGACATCCGCCACCTTCTGATCGGCTCCGAGGGGACGCTCGGCGTGATCACGGCGGCCTCGCTGCGCCTCTTTCCCAAGCCCGCGGCGACCGGGGCCGCGATGATGGTCGTGCCCTCGCCCGAGGCGGCGCTTGCGCTCCTGCGCATGGCGCAAACGCGCATCGGCGCCGCGATCTCGGCCTTCGAGCTGATGAGCCGCGAGGGGTTCGATTTCCTCGCCGAAGTGGGCCCCGAGACGCGCCAGCCCTTCGCCGATCACCCCGCCTGGGCGGTGCTGATCGACCTCGGGATGGGGGCCGGGGGCGACCCCGCGGGCGCGCTCGAGGGTCTCTTCGCCGAGGCCTTCGAGGCGGAGTTGGTGACCGACGGCGTCATCGCCCAGTCGGAAGCGCAGCGCGCCGAGTTCTGGGCGCTGCGCGAGAACATCCCGGCGGCCAACCGCCGCATCGGCGCGGTGTCCTCACATGACATCTCGGTGCCTGTGGCGTCGATCCCCCGATTCATAGCCGAGGCGCCTGCTCGGATCGGCGAGATCGCCGAGTTCCGCCTGAACTGCTTCGGCCACATGGGCGACGGGAACCTGCATTACAACGTCTTTCCGATGCCCGGCAAATCGCGGGCCGATCACGAGAACCAGCGCGACGCGATCAAGCGTGCGGTGCATGACCTCGTGATGGAGCTGGGCGGCTCGGTCTCGGCCGAACACGGGGTGGGACGGCTCAAGGTCGACGACCTGGAGCGCTACGGCGATCCGGGAAAACTTA
>CBFIFZ010000103.1:0-10358 GCA_965661995.1 Roseicyclus sp. | reverse complement strand
TTCGAGGAAGGGGCGGCGATGATGCTCAAGGGTCTGACGGTGCAGTACCTGTTCCGCCGCACGACCCCGATCGCCAAGGGCGACACGGTGCTGTTCCATGCGGCGGCGGGGGGTGTGGGCCTGATCGCCTGTCAGTGGGCCAAGAGCGAGGGCATCCGGCTGATCGGTACCGCGGGTACGGATGAGAAATGCCAGCTGGCGCTGGATCACGGGGCGGATGCCTGCATCAACTACCGGACCGAGGATTGGGCCGCCAAGGTGCAGGAGGTGACGGACGGCAAGGGTGTCGACGTGGTCATGGACGCGGTCGGCGCGGATACGTTCGACGGCTCGCTGAATTCGCTGCGGCCCCTGGGCATGATGATTTCCTTCGGAAATGCCTCGGGCCCGGTGCCGCCGTTCAACCTCGGGATCCTCGGGCCGAAGGGGTCGCTCAAGATCACGCGCCCGACGCTGTTCACCCATATCGCCGATCACGCGACCTGCCAGCAGATGGCGGCGGAGCTGTTCGACAAGGTGACTTCGGGCGCCGTGAAGATCCGCATCGACCAGCGTTTCGCGCTGGAGGACGTGGCCGAGGCGCATCGCGCGCTGGAGGCGCGCAAGACCACGGGGCAGACTGTGCTGTTGCCGTAAGGGTCAGCGCAGGGTGAGATCGGCGTAAATGCCCGCGCCACGATCCGTGGTGAAGCGGAGCGTATCGCCGTTCTCTTCCACCAGCTGGCAGTTGTAGCCGAGGTCGTCGCCGTTCCAGAAAAGATCGCGGCAGAAGTAGCCACCTTCCCATGTCCATGCACCACTGACGGGGCCGCCGAAGGCGCGGCCCTCGATCTGGCCTTGCGGCAGGACCTGCACCCGGATGCCCAGGCGGCGAAGCTCGCGCCCGTTGGTGAGGGACACGAAGCGGTCGATGCTTTCGACAGGGCGAAACTCCTCGGCCCGCGCGGTTTCGGGCGCGGCAAGGCCAAGGGTGGCGAGGGTCAGAAGTCCCCACAGGGCGGTGGTCCGGCGCGTCATTCCATGCATTCCCACTACGATGCTGCGTGAGGAAGCTAGAAAGCGGCAGTCTGAAATCAAGCGGTCAGCCCAGGCCGAGCACGCTCATCATCGAGTAGTGGCCCGGGTCGCGGCCTTGCCCCCAGAGCGCGGCCTTGAGCGCACCGCGCGCGAAGATGCCCCGGTCGGTGGCGATATGGCGAAGCACGATGCGCTCGCCATCGGCGGCGAAGATCACGTCATGCTCGCCCACCACGTCGCCCCCCCGGATCGCGGCAAAGCCGATGTCGCCGCGGCGGCGTTCGCCGGTGATGCCGTCGCGGCCCCGGTCGGAGACCTCGGAAAGCTCGACGCCACGCCCGCGCGCCACCGCCTCGCCCAGCATCAGGGCCGTGCCGGAGGGGGCGTCGACCTTGTGGCGGTGGTGGGATTCCACGATCTCGACGTCGAAATCGGCGTCGAGGGCATGGGCCACCTCCTGTGCGAGGCGGGTCAGGAGGTTCACGCCAAGGCTCATGTTGCCCGCGCGTACGATGACGGCATGACGCCCGGCAGCGTCGAGGGCGGCGATATGCTCCTCGGTGAAGCCGGTGGTGCCGATGACATGGACGGTGCGCGCCTGCGCGGTCAGTTGGGCGTGGGCGACCGTCGCTTCGGGCGAGGTGAAGTCGATCACCGCTTGCGCGTTCACGATCGCCTCGAGCGGGTCGTCGAAGACGCGCACGCCGGTGGCATTGCCACCCATCGCCACCCCGAGGTCCTGGCCCACCCAGTCATGGCCGGGCCGTTCGGTGACAGCGCAGAGATGCGCCTTGTCCGAGGCGGTGATCGTCTCGATCAGCATCTGCCCCATGCGCCCCGAGGCGCCCATCACCGCGATGCCCACGCTGTCCGTCATGGCCCAATCCCTCCGTCTGACAGGCCCCGCTGATAGCGGATGCGCGCGAGCGGCGAAAGCGGTCGCTTGCGGGGCGGGCCAACGTCCCATAAGTCCGGGGGCAGGGATAGACAGGCGAGACCATGGCGAAGAACAGGCATCACGAAGGGTCCGGACCCTCGCAGCGTCAGTTGCGGGTGGGGGAACTGATCCGCCGCACGCTCTCGTCCGTGTTGGCGCGGGGCGATGTGCATGACCCCGAGCTGAACGCCATGTCGATCACGGTGGGTGAGGTGCGGACCTCGCCCGACCTGAAGATCGCCACTGTCTACGTGATGCCGCTGGGCGGCGCGGGGCGTGAGGATGCGATCCAGGCGCTGAAGCGGAACCGAGGGGAGCTGCGGCGGCAGATCATGCGCGAGATGACGCTGAAATACGCGCCCGACCTGCGCTTTGTCATCGACGAAAGCTTCGACCGGATGGACGAGACCCGTGCGCTGTTCCAGCGCGAGGATGTGCGCCGCGACATCGAGAGCGACGGCGAGGAGCCGGAGGGCGAAGCGTGATCCGCGCGCTCGCCATTCTTCTGGGCCTTGCGGCCGCACCGGCCACCGCGGCCTGCGAGCAGGTCGTGTTCGATGGCGCATCCTTCACCGCCTGCCGGATCGACCTGTCCCAGACCGAGACGCGGCTCTTCCTGCGTGATGCCCAGGGCGCGATCTATGGCAGTTTCGGCCGGGTCGAGGCCGCGCTGCCCGCCGGAAAGCGGCTGGGCGTGGCGATGAACGCGGGCATGTTCCACGAGGACCGCTCGCCCGTCGGTCACTACCTCGAGAACGGCGTGGAGGAGATGCGCGTCATCACGACGGACGGGCCGGGCAACTTCGGGCTTCTGCCCAATGGCGTGCTGTGCCTGATGGAGAGCGAGGCCCGGATCGTGGAAAGCCGCGCCTATGCCGAGGCGCCGCCCGACTGCCGCGATGCCACGCAGTCAGGGCCGATGCTGGTGATCGACGGCGCGCTGCATCCACGCTTCATTGCGGGCGGCACCAGCCGCAACATCCGCAACGGCGCAGGCGTCGACGACAGCGGGCAGGTTCTGCACCTCGTGATTTCGGACGAGCCGGTGAACTTCCACCATTTCGCGCGGTTCTTCCGCGACCATCTCGAACTGGCGCAGGCGCTTTATTTCGACGGGCGCGTCTCGCGGCTTTATGCGCCCGACCTGGGGCGCGCGGATATCGGCCTGCCGGTCGGTCCGATCATCGGCACGGTGGTTGACGCCGCGCCCGCGGATGGGTAGCCCGCGCGTCTCGCAGCGAGCGGAGGGTGGATCATGGGGCGCAAGCGCAAGGGGCGCGACGTTTCGGGCTGGGTGCTGGTCGACAAGCCCGCGGGCATGACCTCGACCGCGGTCGTGAACAAGCTGCGCTGGGCCTTCGACGCGAAGAAGGCGGGCCATGCCGGCACGCTCGACCCCGAGGCCACGGGTATGCTGCCGGTGGCGCTGGGCGAGGCGACCAAGACCATCGCCTATCTCGGTGACGCTCTCAAAGGGTATGACTTCACGGCGCGATGGGGCGTATCGACCACCACGGACGATGCCGAGGGAGAGGTTCTCGAGACCTCGGATCTGCGTCCCGATGAGGCGGAAATCCGCGCCGCCCTGCCGCAGTTCATCGGTGATATCCGGCAGGTGCCGCCGCAGTTCTCGGCCGTGAAGGTGGAGGGGGAGCGCGCCTATGACCTCGCCCGCGAAGGGGAACAGCTGACGCTCGAGGCGCGGGACCTTCTCGTCGACGCGCTCGATCTTGTGTCCATGCCCGATGCCGACCATGCCGAGTTGCATTTCGTCTGTGGCTCGGGCGGCTATGTCCGGGCGATCGCAAGGGACCTGGGGCAGGTTCTCGGCTGTTTTGGCCATGTGCTGAGGCTTCGCCGGACATGGGTCGGCCCCTTCGATATCGAAGCGGCGGTGACGCTCGACCGGATCGAGGCGCTGGCCCGTACGCCCGAGATCGACGCGCTCCTGCATCCCGTCGCGCTGGGCCTGTCGGATCTTCCCGAACTCAAGGCGACCGAGGCGGGGGCGACACGTCTGCGTAACGGAAATCCCGGCCAGGTGCTGCCGGGACCGGTCGAGTACGGCGACCTCGCCTGGGCGTCGCTCGGCGGGGTGCCGGTCGCCGTCGGGCGCTTTCGCGCAGGCGAATTGCACCCCGAGCGCGTCTTCAACCTCTGACGCGGCGTTTGGGGCGGCATTGTGGCGGTGGCGGGCGGAAATCGCCGCGATCTGCCCACATTGGGACCATCTTCATGGCGTAGGGCAGGAGTACACGCGTGATCCGGCGACATGTCGGGAACGACCGCCTCCGCCGTCGAAATTAGGAGTTTGCCATGAATCGTGCGCTGATCGCCGGCATCGTCGCCGTTCCCCTGTTGGCTGGCCCCGCTGCGGCCTTGCCGCCCCAGCCCCTGACCTATCTCGGGCTGGACGAGACCTCGATCCGCAAATCCCTCGAGAGCCTCGGCTTCGAGGTGCTGAATTTCGGGCAGGACGAGTCGGGCTTCGAGGCAGAGATCCTCGACGGCGCCGACATTTACGATCTGTCGATCAATCCCGATGACGGGCAGATCACCAACGTCGAATACGATACCGACGGAGACGGCGACGCCTGAACGTTCTGCGGCGCTCCTCCGCCGGGGCTTGTGCCCGCCCTCGGATGTTCGGTGGGCATCAGGGTTCGTCGCGCGTCCGCGCGAGGGCTTTTCGATCCTGCGCCGTCGCGGCATAAGCCCAGCATGATCACCCGCCACCACCAGAAGGGCGACGCCGCATCGGTCGCCGAGTATTCCGACTGCGAGGCCTACCGCTACACGCTTACGCGGGTCTGGGACCCCGAGGGGCGCCGGGCGGCCTTCATCATGCTGAATCCCTCGACCGCGACGGAGCGGCAGAACGACCCGACCGTCGAGCGCTGCGAGCGTCGCGCGCGCGCGCTGGGCTTCGGGGCGTTCCGGGTGCTCAACATCTTCGCCTGGCGCGCGACCGACCCGCGCGACATGCGCGCTGCCGCCGATCCGGTCGGGCCGCTGAACGATGCGTCGATACTGGCCGCGCCGGGCTGGGCCGACCAGGTGATCTGCGCCTGGGGCACGCATGGCGCCCACATGGATCGCGGGCCGCAGGTCGAGGCGATGTTGCGCGGGCGGGGTTTGCAGCTGTTTCATCTCGGCTTGAGCAAGGCGGGGCATCCGAAGCATCCGCTTTACATCGGTTACCATGTGCAGCCTCAACCGTGGGATCCGGCGCCATCCGGCACCGTCTAGGCCGTTTCCGCCTGGGCGTCGAAATTCACCTCGCGCAGGGTGATCGCCGTAGGGTCGAGCCCCTGGCCTCCCGTCACGCTCAGTATGATCTGACCATCGAACAGGACATGCGCGCCCGTGCCGTCCGGGAAATCCTCGACCGTGATCAGGGGGTCCGGGTCGGCCGCCGGGTCGTACATCACCTCGATCACGTCCCGGGCAGGGTCGAAATCGGTGACGTGCCCGGCCTCGGCCCCGGTCTCGATGTAGCTGCCGGTGATGAAGCTGTCCGAGCCTTCGCCGCCGGTGGCGATGTCGCCCGCGCCCAGGATGATCACGTCATCGCCCGCGCACCCGTCGAGCGTGTCGCCCTCGTCCTCGTCATGGGGACCGAACAGGGCATCGCCCGCGGCGAAGGTGCCGTCCAGCCGATCGTTGCCGTCGCCGCCTTCGAGGGTGTCGGCGCCGAAGCCGCCCTGCAGGTAGTCGTCGCCGCCGTCGCCGGAGAGGGAATCGTCGCCCTCGTTGCCGAAGAGCAGGTCGCCGTTGGCCCCACCCGAGATCACGTCGTCGCCCTCGCCCCCGGCGAGGAAGTCGGTGCCGCCGCCGCCCGAGATCGTGTCATTGCCTTCATCGCCATAGGCTTCGTCGGCCCCGCCGGCCCCCGAGATGCTGTCATTCCCCTCGTTGCCGAAGAGCGCATCGTTCTCGCTGCCGCCGTCGAGCAGGTCGTCGCCGACGCCGCCGGTGATCGCATCGTTGCCGCCCGAGCCGAACAGGCTGTCCATGCCTTCGCGCCCGCGCAGGAGATCGTCGCCGGTGCCCCCGTCGAGAAGGTCGTCGCCGGAATAGCCGTCGAGCGTGTCGTCGCCCGGGCCACCTGTCAGGGTATCGTCGCCTTCTGTCCCGTCGAGCACGTCGCCCTGCGGGTCCTGCGCATCATCGGCGGTGTCTTCGCCCGCTTCGTCATCGCTCATCGCGGGGGTAAGGCCATGGCCCGTGTCCAGCATGATGTCGGACAGCGACAGGGCGCCCGTGCCTTCCAGCATGGCCACCGTGGCGCCGTTGGCCAGAACGAGGGTCATGCCCTCAGACGCGGTGGTGTCGAGGCTGATTTCCGGCGGCGCGCCGCCCTCGGCGCCGACCTCGATCACCAGCTGGTCGATGCCCGGCTCGAAGTCGGTGATCACGGGAACCTCGCCCGCCTCGGGTGCCGTGCCTTCGAGGCGGAACACGTCGGCGCCCTCTTCGCCCGAAACCCGGTCGCCCGCCCCGAGGCGTAGGATGTCGTTTCCGCCGCCGTCGCACGTGTCGGCGCCTTCTTCGCCATCTCTGTCCAGCGTATCGTCGTCGTCATCTCCCGCCGACACGTCCGGATCAGCCGGGCCGAAGAGCAAGTCGGAAAGTTCCGACCCTTCGGTCACGCGCGGCTCTTCCGAGGTGTCGGCCTCGTCCGGGGCAGCATCCGGGCCGGTGGTGTCGGGGTCGTCTCCGCCGCCGTCCGACACCATGCCGCTGGCCGCAAAACCGATCGCCAGCAACAGGAAGATTCCGCCAACCGCAAACATCACCATGTCCTTCGTGCTCTTCGTCGTGACATCACTGCGCATTCTGCGCGGCAGGGATCGCCTTCTGACGATGGCACCGGACCACGGATGGGTGCGATGCGGGGGAGGGACGGCCGATTCGGTCCCCGTCTCCCGGTGACATACTATCCTGCGAACCTGAGCAATTCTGAAGATGCCGCGGCGATCCTCGTCGAATTCGTCACGTTTCTGCATCGAATCCGCGGGATTCTCTCGCCGTGCGGCCGATCCGTTCGGGCCGAGGAGGGTGTTTTGCCGCCTTGGCCCTTTTCAAAGCGCGCCAAGGGGCCTATACGCCCGCATCCGCGCCGAAGGCGGCGCATCCCCTCCATGGGCCTTGCTGGACGACATCCCGGCTTGCGCCATCACCCGAAAAGGAGACCCCGATGTCGATCACTGTCGAAGAAAAACAGCGCCTGATGAAGGAATTCGCGACCAAGGAAGGCGACACCGGTTCGCCCGAAGTTCAGGTCGCCATCCTCACGAGCCGCATCGCCACGCTGACCGAGCACTTCAAGACCCACAAGAAGGACAACCACTCGCGTCGTGGCCTTCTGATGATGGTCGCACAGCGCCGGAAGCTGCTGGACTACCTCAAGGCGAAGGACGAGGGCCGTTACACGGACCTGATCGGCCGCCTGGGCATCCGTCGCTGAGGCGATCTGCCAGAGCAATACGGAAAGGGCCGCATCGCGCGGCCCTTTTTCGTTGGCGCGCGCCTCAGTCGGACTGAACGATCACGCATTCGAAATCCTCGTCGCTGACGACGCGGGTGTGGTGGCCCTTGCCCTGCGTGTCGGCCATCCGCCAGACGTCGCCCGGCCCGATGCGCCGCGCGTCGCCGTCGCTTGCGGTGACGATCACCGCGCCCTTCAGGCACACAAGCGTCTGGACGCGGGGCGTCGGATGCACCGGCTCGTTCCAGCCCGCGGCGAGCCGCAGGAACAGGAAGCCGCGCGCCGGCATGATGTCCGAAATCTCGATCGCCTCGGCGGGGGGTGCAAAGCTGCGCTCGGTCAGGGTGACGTCGACCGTCTGCCAATGGCTTTCGCCCGCATCGTCGCAAACAAGGTCGTGAAACTTCATTCTGCCGTCCCCCGCGGTCGCCCGCGCCGCGGCGTGCAGCACGGAGGTGCACCACCTTGGATTGCTGGTTTTCATATGTCCACAACTGGTGTAGGACGCGCGCATCTGAGACGTAACGCTCCGACCCCGGCGTTGTGCGAAGGACAGGGGTCGGCGGCAATGGGGCCGCCATAGACATGGGCCAGACCCGGCAGGGGCCGGGAGTGCTGCCCGATAGGAAACGATAGATGTTCGATATCACCAAGAAAGAGATGCAGTGGGGCGAAGAGACGCTCACACTGGAAACCGGGCGTGTCGCCCGCCAGGCCGATGGCTCGGTCATCGCGACGCTGGGCGAAACCACGGTCATGGCCAACGTGACCTTCGCCAAGGAACCGAAGCCGGGACAGGATTTCTTCCCGCTGACGGTTCACTACCAGGAAAAATACTATGCCGCGGGCAAGGTGCCCGGTGGCTTCTTCAAGCGCGAGGCGCGTCCGACCGAGAAGGAGACGCTGACCGCGCGCCTGATCGACCGGCCGATCCGCCCGCTCTTCGTGCCGGGCTTCAAGAACGAAGTTCTGGTGATGTGCACGGTGCTGAGCCATGACCTCGTCAACGACCCTGACATCGTGGCGATGATCGCGGCCTCGGCGGCGCTGACCGTTTCGGGCGCGCCCTTCATGGGGCCGATCGCGGGCTGCCGCGTGGGCTTCGAGGATGGTGAATACGTCCTGAACCCGACGGTCGACGACATGCACGACCTGCGCAACAACCCCGACCAGCGCCTCGACCTTGTCGTCGCGGGCACCAAGGACGCGGTGATGATGGTCGAGTCCGAAGCCTACGAGCTGTCGGAAGAGGAAATGCTGGGCGCGGTCACCTTCGCGCATGAGCAGATCCAGCCGGTGATCGACCTGATCATCGACCTGGCCGAGGACGCCGCGAAGGAACCCTTCGAGTTCCACGCCCCCGATTATTCCGAGCTGTTCGAGGCCGTGAAGGCTGCCGGTGAGGCGCAGATGCGCGACGCCTATGGCATCCTCGACAAGCTCGAGCGTCAGAACGCCGTCGCCGCCACGAAAGAGGCGATCAAGGCGTCGCTGACCGACGAGCAGCTGGAAGACCCGAACCTCGGCTCCGCGCTGAAGAAGCTGGAGTCGATGGTGTTGCGCTCGGACGTGGTCAAGAACGGCCGCCGCATCGACGGGCGCGCGCTGGACGCGGTTCGTGCGATCGACTGCCAGACGAGCGTTCTGCCGCGGACGCATGGTTCGGCGCTCTTCACCCGTGGCGAGACGCAGGGCCTTGTGGTGACGACGCTTGGCACCGGCGATGACGAGCAGTTCATCGACGCGCTGCACGGCACGTTCAAGCAGAACTTCCTGCTGCACTACAACTTCCCGCCCTACTCGGTCGGCGAAGCGGGCCGCGTTGGCCCCCCCGGCCGTCGTGAGATCGGCCACGGCAAGCTGGCATGGCGCGCGCTTCAGGCCGTGCTGCCGGCGCCCACCGATTTCCCCTACACGATCCGCGTCGTGTCGGAGATCACCGAGTCCAACGGCTCGTCGTCGATGGCGTCTGTCTGCGGCGGTTCGCTGTCGATGATGGATGCGGGCGTGCCGCTCAAGGCGCCGGTTGCGGGTGTGGCCATGGGCCTGGTGCTGGAAGAGGACGGCTCCTACGGGATCCTGACCGACATCCTGGGCGACGAGGATCACCTCGGCGACATGGACTTCAAGGTCGCGGGCACCGAGGCCGGCATCACCTCGCTTCAGATGGACATCAAGGTTGCGGGCATCACGCCCGACATCATGAAGAAGGCGCTGGAACAGGCCAAGGCCGGGCGTCTGCACATCCTCGGCGAAATGGCCAAGTCGATGACCGCCCCGGGCGAGTTCTCGATCCACGCCCCCCGCATCGAGACGATGCAGATCCCGACCGACAAGATCCGCGAAGTGATCGGCTCGGGCGGCAAGGTCATCCGCGAGATCGTCGAGGTCTCGGGTGCCAAGGTCGACATCAACGACGACGGCATCATCAAGATCGCCTCGCCGAACGGTGAAGCCATCCAGAAGGCCTATGACATGATCTACTCGATCGTGGCAGAGCCCGAGGAAGGCAAGGTCTACAAGGGCAAGGTCGTGAAGATCGTCGATTTCGGCGCCTTCGTGAACTTCTTCGGCAAGCGCGACGGGCTGGTGCATGTCAGCCAGATCGAGAACCGCCGCCTGAACCATCCTTCGGACGTGCTGAAGGAAGGCCAGGAGGTCTGGGTCAAGCTGCTGGGCTTCGACGACCGCGGCAAGGTGCGTCTTGCGATGAAGATGGTCGACCAGGAGACCGGTCAGGAGCTGGAGAAGCAGGCGGAAGAAGCCGAGGGCTGAGGGCTGCTCCCGTTAATTGTATGAGTATCGTGGCCCCGGCATCTCGGCCGGGGCCATTTTTCTTTCCCAAACGCACAGGACACTCCGATGCCTGCTGCTAGCGACATTGATCTCGTCACGGTTTCGTACAACAGTTCA
>CBFIFZ010000102.1:1168-10362 GCA_965661995.1 Roseicyclus sp. | reverse complement strand
CGCGGCAAGCGCGCGGGCTTGGCCGTCGCCGCGCTGATCGGCGGGTCGCCGGGACGCGTGCGGGCCTATGCCTCGTCCATGCGGCGCGACATCACGCCCGAGGACGAGGCCGAGCGGCTGACCCGGCTGGCCGATGAGCATGGCTACACCGCCTTCAAGGTGCGCGCGGGCTCGGAAGTGGGGCGCGACCGTGACGAGTGGCCGGGCCGGACCGAGGCCGTGATCCCCGCGATGCGCCACGCCCTGCCGGATGCCGATCTGCTGATCGATGCCAATTCCTGCTACTCCGTCCCCCGCGCGATCGAGGTGGGGCGGATGCTGGAGGACAACGGCTTCTGCCATTACGAGGAGCCCTGCCCCTATTGGGACCTCGAGGCGACGAAAGCCGTGACCGAGGCGCTGGACATCGACGTCACCGGCGGCGAGCAGGATTGCCAGCTCTCCACCTGGAAACGCATGATCGACATGCGCGCGGTCGACGTGGTGCAGCCCGACATCATGTATCTCGGCGGCCTGTCGCGCACCCTGCGCGTGTGCCGCATGGCCGAGGCCGCAGGCCTGCCCGTCACGCCGCATTGCGCGAACCTGTCGATGGTGACGCTCTTCACCCTGCACCTGATGCGCGCCATTCCCAATGCGGGCAAATACCTGGAGTTCGCGATCGAGGGGCCGGAATACTACCCTTGGCAATACGACCTCTTCACCACCTCGCCCTACCGGATCGAGGAGGGTCACGCGGTCCTCTCGGATGCCCCCGGCTGGGGGGTGGAGATCAACCCTGATTGGCTGGCGCGCGCGCAAGCTCAGACCAGCACATGGCCCGCTGACGCGGCGTCCTGGCCTACCGAATAGCGAAAGGAGCCGAAAAACCCGAGCTTCGGGGCAAATCAACGCTTTGTCACACGGCCCCGGTATGTATGATCGCACCATCAAGACCCGGACCGCGCAGGGCCCTGCCCGCGTCGGCGCCGGGGTCCAACCGGAAAACCGGAAGAACCATGCCCGCGCACCATCGCGAAACGGGCAGATAACGGGAGGAAGACCGACCATGAAGACACCCAGAATCCCCGCCATGCCGATGTCGCGCCGCGGCGTCATGAAAGGCGCGGCCGCCGTCACCGCCGCAGGGCTGATCCTGCCCCACACGTCCATGCCCGCCCGCGCCCAGACGCGCGGCGGCACGTTCCGCGTGGGCATCGGCCATGGCTCCACCACCGACAGCCTCGATCCCGGCCTGTGGGAAAACCTCTACGTGCAGACCTTCGCGGCCTGCCGCCACAACTACCTGATCGAAGTCGGCTCGGACGGGCAGCTCGTGCCCGAGATCGCCGAGAGCTGGGACACCACGGATGGCTCCACCTGGACCTTCACGATCCGGCAGGGCGTGACCTTCCATTCGGGCAAGGACGTGACCGCCGAGGACGTGGTCGCCTCGATCAACCATCACCGCGGGGATGACTCGACCTCGGTCGTCAAGCCGCTGCTGGCAGCGATCACCGACGTGCAGGCCGACGGCAACACCGTCGTCGTCACGCTGGAAGCGCCGAACGCCGACCTGCCCTACCTGATGACGGATTACCACATCCCGATCATGCCGGGCATGGACGGGCGGATCGACCCGGCCTCGACCGACGGCTGCGGCGGCTACATCGTCGAAAGCTTCGAGCATGGCGTGCAGTCGACGGTGAACCGCAACCCGAACTACTGGAAGTCGGACCGCGCGTGGTTCGACCGCGTCGAACTGGTCTCGATCCTCGACCCGGCGGCGCGCCTGAACGCGCTGATCACCGGGGAGGTGCACCTGATCGACCAGGTCGATCCGGCCACCATCGGCATGCTCGAGTCCCGCGGCGTCGCGCGCATCCTGTCGATCCCCGGCAACGCGCATTACGGCTTCCCGATGGACAGCCGCCAGGCGCCCTATGACGACAACAACGTGCGTCTCGCGCTGAAATACGCGCTCGACCGCGAGGCGATGGTCGACGTGATCCTCGGCGGCCATGGCGCGGTGTCGAACGACAACCCGATCGGGCCGGCGAACCGCTACTTCAACACCGAGATGGAGATGAAGACCTACGACCCCGACCGCGCGCGCTTCCACCTGCGCGAAGCCGGGCTCGAAAGCCTCGATGTCACCATCGCGGTGGCCGACGCGGCCTTCTCGGGCGCGGTCGACGCGGGCGCGATGTTCTCGGAGACCGCGCGGGCGGCGGGCATCAACCTCGACGTGAACCGCGTGCCGAACGACGGCTACTGGTCGAACGTCTGGCTGAACCCCAACGGCGACACGCCCTTCTGCGCCACCTACTGGGGCGGCCGCGCGGTCGAGGACCACATGTTCACCACGGCCTATGCCGCCGGTGCGGACTGGAACGAGGGCCACTGGAACAACGAGCGTTTCAACGAGCTTCTGATCGCCGCCCGCTCGGAGGTGAACGAGGAGCTGCGCCGCGAGATGTACATGGACATGCAGCAGATCGTGTCCTTCGAGGGTTCGACGATCATCCCGATGTACAACAACTACGTGATGGCCGTGGCAAACGATGTCGCCACGCCCGAGCAGATCTCGGCCAACTGGAACTTCGACGGGTTCCGCTGCGTCGAGCGCTGGTGGATGGCCTGATCACCCCCCTCGCCCCCGGCGCGTGCCTCGCGCCGGGGGTATCCCTGACGTGCGAGGGAGGACGGACCCCTGTCTAACGTGATCCGCATGATCGCCCTGCGCCTCGCGCTGGGGATCGGACTGCTCTTCATCGTGTCGCTGATCATCTTCGGCGCCACCGAACTTCTGCCGGGCGACCTCGCCCAACAGATCCTCGGACAGGGTGCCACGCCCGAGACGCTGGCCGCCCTGCGCGAGCAGCTGGGCCTGAACGACCCGGCACCGGTGCGCTACTGGAACTGGCTTTCGGGCGCGCTGACGGGTGACTTCGGCGTGTCGCTGTCCAATGGCCGCCCGATCTCGGAACTGATCGGCGCGCGGCTGGGCAACACCGTTTTCCTTGCGCTCTACGCCGCGGCGCTGGCCGTGCCGATCTCGCTGATCCTCGGCATCCTCGCAGCCCTCTGGCGCAACTCGATCTTCGACCGCGCCGCCAACGCGGGCGCGCTGACCGCGATTTCCTTCCCCGAGTTCTTCGTCGCCTACATCCTCGTGCTGTGGCTGGCGCAGACGGGACTGTTCCCATCGATGGTGCGGATCAACCCGGCGACGACCTTCGGCGACCGGATCTACATGACCTTCCTGCCCGCGCTGACGCTGACCCTTGTCGTCACCGCCCACATGATGCGCATGACGCGGGCCGCGATCATCAACCTGATGGCCTCCCCCTATATCGAGATGGCGCGCCTCAAGGGCCTGTCGCCCTTGCGCATCGTGCTGCGCCACGCGCTGCCCAATGCGCTGGCGCCGATCATCAACGTGATCGCGCTGAACCTCGCCTATCTCATCACCGGCGTCGTGGTGGTCGAGGTGGTCTTCGTCTACCCCGGCCTCGGGCAATTGATGGTCGATGCCGTGTCCAACCGCGATATCGCGGTGGTGCAGGCGGTGGCCCTGATCTTCGCCGGGGCCTATGTCGCCCTCAACCTCATCGCGGACGTGCTCTCGACGATCACGAACCCGCGCCTGATGCACCGGAGGTAGCGCAATGGGCTTCACCACCTCCGTCCTCCTCGGGCTTGCCGGGCTTTTCGCAATCGCCTGGGTCTTGCGCGCGGGCGCACGGGCGACCCTGACGGGCCAGTCGCGCAGCATCGCCAATGACATTCCGCTGACCGCGGCCTTCGGGATCCTGGTCATCGCGATCTATGCCGCCGTGGCCATCGCCGCGCCCGCGCTCGCCCCCTTCCCCGAGCGCGAGATCGTGGGCGGGCAGTTCCAGGCCTGGTCGGCCGAGCATCCGCTGGGCACCGACCGGATCGGGCGCGACATGCTCTCGCGCCTGATCTACGGCGCGCGCAACACCGTGGGTATCGCCTTCGCCACCACGGCGCTGGCTTTCGTCGTGGGCTCGATCCTCGGGCTCTGGGCGGCGCTGACCGGCGGCTGGCTCGACCAGGTGCTGTCGCGCTTCGTCGATGCGCTGATGTCGATCCCGGCGCTGATCTTCTCGCTTCTGCTGCTGACGATCTTCGGCACCTCGGTACTGACGCTGATCCTCGTCATCGCGGCGGTGGATGCCACCCGCGTCTTCCGCCTTGCCCGCGCGGTGGCGCAAGGCATCGTCGTGATGGACTATATCGAGGCCGCGAAGCTGCGCGGTGAAGGCGCGTGGTTCCTGATCCGGCGCGAGATCCTGCCGAACGCCATGGCGCCACTGGTGGCCGAGTTCGGGCTCAGGTTCTGCTTCGTCTTCCTGACGATTTCCTCGCTCAGCTTCCTGGGCCTCGGGATCAAGCCGCCGACTGCCGACTGGGGCAGCATGGTGCGCGACAACGCCACGCTGATCACCTTCGGCGATGTCACGCCGCTGCTGCCCGCGGGCTGTATCGCGCTGCTGACAGTGGCGGTGAACTTCGTGGTGGACTGGCAGTTGCACCGCGCCTCTGGCCTGAAGGAGTCCTGATCATGAGCCGCGATGTGCTTCTGAAGATCGAGGGCCTGAGGATCGAGGGGCGGTCTGGCGACGAATGGACCGAGATCGTCAAGGGCGTGGACCTGACGCTGCACAAGGGCGAGGTGCTGGGCCTGATCGGAGAGTCCGGCGCGGGCAAATCCACGGTGGGTCTCGCCGCGATGGGCTTCGCGCGCGACGGCTGCCGGATCACGGGCGGGACGATCGATTTCGACGGGATCGACCTGCGCAAAGCCTCCGAGGCCGCGAAACGCGACTTGCGGGGCGCGCGCATCGCCTATGTGGCGCAATCGGCGGCGGCGAGTTTCAACCCCGCCCACAAGCTGATCGACCAGTATTGCGAGGCGCCCGTGGTGCACGAGGTCATGTCCCGCGACGCGGCCGAGCATGACGCGATCGACCTCTACCGCCGGATGCAGCTGCCCGACCCCGACGGGATCGGCTTTCGCTACCCGCACCAGGTGTCCGGCGGCCAGCTGCAGCGCGCTATGACGGCGATGGCCATGTCCTGCCGCCCCGACCTGATCATCTTCGACGAGCCTACCACCGCGCTCGACGTGACGACCCAGATCGAGGTTCTGGCCGCGATCCGCGACATCGTCCGGCAATTCGACACGGCGGCGATCTACATCACCCATGACCTTGCCGTGGTGGCGCAGGCCGCCGACCGGATCAAGGTTCTCCTGCGCGGCGAAGAGGTGGAAGAGGCCGAGACGCGCCAGATGCTCGACGCCCCCCGCGAGGACTACACCAGGTCGCTCTGGGCCGTGCGCAGTTTCGCCCGCCCCGAGCAACCCGCGCCCACGGGCACACCGATCCTGTCGGTCAAGGACGTGACCGCCGCCTATGGCACGGTGAACGTGCTGGAGGAGGTGAGCTTCGACATCCACGCGGGCCGCACCGTCGCGGTGGTGGGCGAAAGCGGCTCGGGCAAGTCGACGACGGCGCGGGTGATCACCGGGCTGCTGCCGCCGAAACAGGGCGAGGTCGTCTTCGAGGGCAAGCCCCTGCCCCCGGCCTTGAAGGGCCGCACGCGCGAGCAGTTGCGCCAGGTCCAGATGATCTACCAGATGGCCGATACGGCGCTGAACCCCAAGCTCAAGCTCCGCGAGCTGATCGGGCGGCCCGCGCAGATGTATCTCGGCCTGCAGGGCCGCGCGCTGACCGACCGGGTGCGCGACCTGCTGCACCTCATCGAGCTGGACCCCGACACCTACATCGACCGCCTGCCGGGCGAGCTGTCAGGCGGGCAGAAGCAGCGCATCGGCATCGCCCGCGCGCTCGCCGCCGAGCCGAAGCTGATCATCTGCGACGAGGTCACATCGGCCCTCGACCAGATCGTGCAGGAGGGCATACTGAAGCTACTCGACCGGCTCCAGCAGGAGTTCGGCCTCGCCTACATGTTCATCACCCATGACCTTGCGACCGTGCGCGCCATCGCCGATGACGTGGTGGTGATGCAACGCGGCCGCGTGGTGGAACAGGGACCCAAGGCCGAGATGTTCGCACCCCCGCATGAGCCCTACACCGAGCTGCTGCTCTCCTCCGTCCCCGAGATGGACCCGGACTGGCTCAGCCGCCTCCTCGAGGCGCGCGAGGCCGGTCAAACGCCGGTGAGCGCCTGACCCGACCTCGGATCGGGCGCACGCCCCCCGGCCTTCATCTTTCGAAAAAACATGCAAGCCCGCCGGTGACGCCCGCCCGCCCTTCGAAGGCCTGGCGCGTCCTTGGGGCGGTCACCCGCGCGGCTGGTTCAGCACGAGCCTGTCGGGCCTCGGGTGCGCGGCATGCTCGGCGACATAGGCCGCCGTCCTCTCGGCCACCGGGCCTTCGGGCGCCACGACGCGGCGCGTCGACAGGTCGACATGCAGAAGCAGCGTCTCGACCGTCGCGGCGGGCGTGTCGCCCCCGGTCCAGAACCGGTTGAGCAGGTGCAGCTTGCGCCCATCGCCGCCGAGCGCCTGGGTCGTCACCGTGACCCGGTCGCCGATGTCGATCTCGGCGAAATAGCGGATGTGGTTCTCGGCGGTGAAATAGCTGAAGCCGCCCGCGATATAGGCCTCGTCGGCGCCGATCATCGCCATGAACCGGTCCGAGGCGCGCGAGGCGACCTCCATGTAGCACGCCTCGTTCATGTGGCCGTTGTAATCGACGAAACTGGTCGGCACCTGGATCTCCAGCGTCACCGGCAGCCCGTCCGGACCGGTACCGCCTTGCGGCAGGCTTTCCTCATGCGCGCGGATCACGCCGCCCGCGCCCGACCCGGTGCGCTTGAGCGCGCGCATCATGGCGACAAGGTTCTCGTCGCGCAGCCGCTCCAGCTCGCGGATCGAGCGGTGCCCCGATTGCGCGTCGGACTGGCCCGCGATCAGGTCCACGAGCTCGTCGTTGAACTCGGGCACATCCATGAGCTTGGTCCAGGGCCAGGTCAGGCAAGGCCCGAACTGCGCGAGGAAATGGCGCATCCCCGCCTCGCCGCCCGCGATGCGGTAGGTCTCGAAGAGGCCCATTTGCGCCCACCTCAGGCCGAAGCCCATGCGGATCGCCTCGTCAATCTCCTCGGTCGTGGCGATGCCGTCCTTCACGAGCCACAGCGCCTCGCGCCAGACGGCCTCGAGGAAGCGGTCGGCGATATGGGCGTCGATCTCCTTTCGCAGGGTCAGGGGGAACATGCCGATCCCGCGCAAGGTCTCGGCGGCTTTCGCGGTCTGATCGGGCGCACCGACCAGCTCGATCAACGGCAGGAGATAGACCGGGTTGAACGGATGCGCCACGATGGCGCGCGCACCTTTCTCGTTCAGTTCCGAGGGCTTGAAGCCCGAAGTTGAACTGCCGATGACGGCCTCGGAGGGGGCAGCCTCCATGATCTGCGCCAGCACCCTGTGCTTGAGGTCCAGCCGCTCGGGTACGCTTTCCTGCACCCAGTCGGCGCCCGCCACGGCCTCGACCAGATCGGCGTGGTAGCTCAAGGCCCCCTCGGGCGGCAGCGCGCGCTCGTAGAGTCCCGGCAGCGAGCGGCGTGCGTTGGCCAGCACCTCGGAGACCTTCCGCTCCGCCTGCGCGTCGGGGTCGAAGAGCGCCACGTCCCAGCCGTTAAGCAGGAACCGCGCGGCCCAGCCGCCGCCGATGACGCCGCCCCCGATGATCGCGGCCTTCCGTCCCATCATGTCGTCCTTTCGTTATGTCCATCCACGGCAAGCGCCTGCCCGCTGATCGCCGCCGCGCCGGGCGAGGCGAGGAACAGCGCCATCGCCGCGACCTCCTCCGGGGTCACGAAGCGGCGCAGCGCCACGCCCTCGGTGAAGCCCGCGCGCACCTCGTGCTCGGTCACGCCGCGGGCCGCGGCCTCCATCGCCAGAACCCGGTCCATGCGCGGCCCCTCGACCGCACCGGGGCAGATCGCGTTGACGCGAACGCCATGGGGGCCGAGTTCCGAGGCCAGCGCCTTGGTCAGCCCCACGATCCCCCATTTCGCCGCCACGTAGGGCGTGCGCCACGGAAAGCCGAAAAGCCCCGAGACCGAGCTTGTCAGCAGGATCAGCCCGGTGCCCTGCCCCTTCATCACGCGCGCCGCCCACCGGCAGGTCAGGAAAGCCCCGTCGAGATTGACCGAGAGGCAGCGCTGCCACTCGTCGAAACCCAGCTCTTCCAGCGGCCCTGCGGGCCCGCCGACCCCGGCGTTGGAGATGACCACGTCCGCCCCGCCCCAATCGGCCTCGATCCGTTCGAAGAAGGCGCCCATCGCGCCCGCGTCCGTCACGTCCGCCACCTCGGCGCGCAGGCCCGCAGGCACGGCGGCGACCGCCGCGGAATCCGCATCGCAGACCGCGACACGATCGCCCTGCCCCATGAACGCTTCGGCCATGGCCAGCCCGAGGCCCGAGGCGCCGCCGGTGATGACGACGCGGCGGCTCATGCGGCGGGCGCCCGCTTCACGAGGCCCAGCTTCTCGCGCACCTCCTGCGGGCCGATCACCCGCGCGCCCATGCGCTCGACGATGCCCACGGCGCGCTCGACGAGCTGTGCGTTGGTCGCCAACACGCCCTTGTCGAGCCACAGGTTGTCCTCCAGCCCCACACGCACATGCCCGCCCGCCAACACCGCGGCGGCGGCATAGGCCATCTGGTTGCGACCCAGCGAGAAGGCCGAGAAGGTCCAGTCGTCCGGCACGTTGTTGACCATCGCCATGAAGGTGTTGAGGTCGTCGGGCGCGCCCCATGGCACGCCCATGCAGAGCTGCACCAGCGCGGGGCCGTCAAGGACGCCCTCCTTCACCAGCTCCTTGGCGAACCAAAGGTGCCCGGTGTCGAAGGCCTCGATCTCGGGCTTCACGCCGAGATGCGTCATCATCCGCCCCATCGCGCGCAGCATGCCGGGCGTGTTGGTCATGACGTAATCGGCCTCGGCGAAGTTCATCGTGCCGCAGTCCAGCGTGCATATTTCGGGCAGGCATTGGGCGACATGCTCGACCCGTTCGGCGGCGCCCGCCATGTCGGTCCCGGCCTCGTTCAACGGCAGGGGCCGCTCGGTCGGGCCGAAGGTGATATCTCCGCCCATCCCGGCGGTCAGGTTCAGCACCACGTCGACCTCGGCCTCGCGGATGCGGTCGGTCACCTC
>CBFIFZ010000102.1:0-1158 GCA_965661995.1 Roseicyclus sp. | reverse complement strand
GTGGGACATGGGGGCTGCGGTCTTGCGTGCCGCCCGATCCGGTCACGGCGCAGGTGATGAAGACCTCTCGGTTCATGGTCAGCGGCATGTCATCTCTCCTTCCTTGTCCGATTTTTCGTACGAAAATCCGTCAGCGCCCGGTCCAGACCGGATCGCGTTTCTCGGCGAAGGCGCGCGCGCCTTCCTTCTGGTCCTCGGACCGGTAGAGGCGTTCCACCGTCTCGAACTGGCTGCGCGTGATCCGGTTCAGCGCATCGTTGAACTTCATCGCCTCGGCCTCGCGCACGATCTCCTTGATCGCGGCGAAGACCAGCGGCGGACCCTGGGCCAGATCATCGGCCATCGCGCGGGCGGCGTCCACCAGATCGGCCCCCGGCACGACCCGGTTCACGAGGCCCCAATGCGCGGCTTCGGCTGCGTCGAACCAGCGGCCGGTGAAGAGAAGCTCCATCGCGATATGGTAGGGGATACGTTTGGGCAGCTTGAGTGAGGCGGCATCGGCCACCGTCCCGGACCGGATTTCCGGCAGGGCGAACCGCGCGTGATCGGCGGCAAGGATGATGTCGGCGCACAGCGCCAGCTCCAGCCCGCCACCGCAGCAGATACCGTTCACCGCGGCGATGACAGGCTTGTTCAGCCCGCGCAACTCCTGCAGGCCGCCGAAGCCGCCGACGCCATAGTCGGTATCGGGCGCCTCGCCCTCGGCGGCGGCCTTGAGGTCCCAGCCGGGGCAGAAGAACTTGTCGCCCGCCCCGGTCAGGATGGCGACACGAAGATCGGGGTCGTCGCGGAACCCGGTGAAGACCTCGCCCATGATCCGGCTGGTGGCCGCGTCGATGGCGTTGGCCTTGGGACGGTCCAGCGTCACCTCGAGCACCGCGCCGCGGCGCGTCGTGCGGATGGGGCTGTCGGTCATGGCGTCTCTCCCAGTTGGATCAGGGCATCGACCGCGACGGCGCGGTCGGGCGTGGCGATGAGCGGGTTGATCTCCAGCTCGATCAGGGTCTCGGCATGGGCCATGGCGCAATCCTGCACGGCAAGGATCGCCGTGACCAGCGCCGCGCGATCCGCCGCCGGTGTGCCGCGGTAGCCGCCGAGCAGCGGCGCGATGCGTAGACGGTCGAGCGCGGCCTCGATCTGCAGCGCGCTGGCGGGCAA
>CBFIFZ010000101.1:6696-10381 GCA_965661995.1 Roseicyclus sp. | reverse complement strand
TCTCTTCGAGTTCGATGGTGACGAGAATGGATCCGGCGCGACATGGATCGGCTCGTTCGACCAAGAGGTCGGGCATACCGTTCACGACATGCCTGGCGACGGGTTCGGAGCCCTCACGACCAACGACTGGATCACCAATGCGGGCATCACGTTCACCGGTTACTACGTTGAGATCGACGGACAGCATTACGGGATCTTCCAGAACGGCAAACTGGGGCTGATCCCCTACGATTCCACCCTTACGGGCGGTCCGCTGTCGCTGTCCGGAAGCACCGGAACCAGCCTGTTCCTCACGTCGCTCGAGACCGCGGCGAACTGTTTTCTGACCGGCACGCGCATCGCCACACCCGAGGGAGAGCGCCCGGTCGAGGCGCTTCACGCCGGATCGCGCGTCCTGACCTCCGAGGGTGAGGTCGCCCCGGTGCTTTGGGTCTGGCGGCAAGACATCGTAAACGTCTTCGGCCTCGGCCAGACGCGGGCGCCCATCCGCATCGCGGCCCATGCGCTCGGTCCGGGCCGCCCGGCACGCGACCTGATCGTCAGCGCCGATCACGCGCTTCTGCTCGAGGGGTGCCTTGTCAACGCGGGCGCGCTCGTGAACGGAACAACCGTCACCGTGGTGCCTCTGTCCCGCATGCCCGCGCGGTTCACCTACTGGCATGTCGAGACCGAGGCGCATGTCGCGCTTCTGGCCGAGGACTGCCCTTGCGAAAGCTTCATCGACTACACGCCGCGCTCCGGCTTCGACAATTTCGCCGAGTATCTTGCGCAGGGCGGCAAAGACAGGGTCATCCTCGAGATGCCGCACCCGCGCATCACGACGCGACGCCTGCTGTTTCCCGGACTTCGCCGCAGGCTCGGCATCGGCAAGGCTGCCTGATCGGGGCTTTACAAAACCCGGATTCCGCCCTATCCGGCGCCCTTCATCGGGGCCGACACCCTTGGAGGCGGTCCCCCTTATTACATGGAGAACAGCAATGGCTGGTGAGATTCCAGATCTTATCGCCGAGGCACGCGCGGGGACAGGCAAGGGGGCCGCCCGCCAAGCTCGCCGTGACGGCAAGGTGCCCGGTATCGTCTATGGTGGCGGCGCGGATCCGCTCGCGATCCAGATCCCCTTCAACGTCCTTCTGAAGCGCCTGAAAGCGGGCCGCTTCCTGTCGACGCTCTTCAACCTGAAGGTCGAGGGCCAGGAGGATGTGCGCGTGATCTGCCGCGGCGTGCAGCGCGACGTGGTCAAGGACCTTCCGACGCATGTCGATTTCATGCGCCTGCGCCGCACCTCGAAGGTCAACCTCTTCATCCCCGTCGAGGTGATCAACGCAGAGAAAGCACCCGGCATCAAGCGCGGCGGCGTGCTGACGATGGTGCGCCCCGAGGTGGAACTGGTCGTGACCGCGGGTGATATCCCCGATCACATCACCATCGACCTCGACGGCCTCAACATCGGCGACACGATCACGATCTCCTCGGTTGCGCTTCCCGAAGGCGCGCGCCCGACGATCGACCGCGACTTCGTCATCGCGAACATCACGGCGCCTTCGGGCCTCGTGAGCGCGGAAGCCGCGGAAAGCGGCGAGGCCGAGGAAGCCGCCGAGGAGGCCTGAGCCCCCCGCAGCACGGTCGCGCCCGACCGCTCCAAGCATCAGGAACGCCGCCCCGAAAGGGCGGCGTTTTTGCTTGGGGCCGCCCCATGCCGCTGCGCTCCTTGCGCGCGGGCGCAGGCTTTCCGACCCTTTGTGCTTGCCATTTGGCTCGCGGCCCCCCATGTGGGGGGTGCGAACGTTATTCTCTTTCGATCCCTGTCTTCCTTCACCGGCCGTCAGTCCTTTCGATCCAGACCGACCAAGCCGGGCTGCCGCATGTCGTGGGCAGCGAACAAGACAGGAGACATCACGATGGCCAATGGCACCGTGAAATGGTTCAACAGCACCAAAGGCTTCGGCTTCATCGCGCCCGCCAACGGCGGCAAGGACGTGTTCGTCCATATTTCCGCGCTTGAGCGGTCCGGCCTGACCGGCCTCGCCGACGATCAGAAGGTGACCTTTGATGTCGAATCCGGCCGTGACGGCCGCGAATCGGCGATCAACCTGGCGCTCGCCTGATCGACTGATTGCCGAACGGCATGGAAAGGCGCGCAGAGATGCGCGCCTTTTTTCATGTCCGCGGGACAATGTCGCGGCATCCAGTCCCTTGCGCATCGCCGCGGACATCCCAGATGATTGACTAACGCAATCATAAACCCGGCCTTCCCATGTCCCATCACCTCACCTGCCTGTCCTGCGCCACCGTCAACCGCGTGCCCGAGGCAAAGCTCACCGCGCATCCCAAATGCGCCACCTGCGGCGCGAAACTGGTCGATGCGCGTGTCCATGACCTCGACGGCGCGACGCTGCGCAAGGCCGAGACCCGCGACACCCTTCCCCTGCTCGTCGATTTCTGGGCACCCTGGTGCGGGCCCTGCCGCATGATGGGACCCGAGTTCGAAAAGGCAGCACGCGCGCTCAGCCCCCACGCACGGTTCGCCAAGATCAACACCCAGGTCCATGGCGACGTGTCGCAGCGCTACGGCATCCGAGGCATTCCGCTGCTGATCCTGTTCCGGGGCGGGCAGGAGGTTGCGCGCCTGACAGGGGCACGCCCAGCCGCCGAGATCGAGGCCTTCGTGCGACAGAACACGCGCCTTCCGGCCTGACCGGTCGGCTGCCCTTTTCCTCCGCCAAAAGCCACCTATTCTGCGCCGCATGGATGGCATCGAGACGTACGACATCGTGATCCTGGGTGGTGGACCCGCAGGCGCGGCCGCGGCGACGATTGCCGCCGGGCGTGGCCTGAGCGTTCTTCTGATCGACAAGGCGCGCTTCCCCCGTGACAAGCTCTGCGGTGGCCTTTTTACCGGCCGCGCGCTCGCCGAATACCGCCGCATCTTCCGAGGCGACCCGCCCGATGGTCTGTTCGAGGAACGGCGGGCGATCAGCTTCTTTCTCGGGGGCCGTCCGATGGGCCGGATGGAGGCGGTGCCGCCGATGTACCTCACCATGCGATGGGACCTCGACGCGCATCTGCTCGAGATGGCCCGAGGCGCCGGGGCCGAGACGCGGACCGGTCAGCGGGTCGCCGAGATCGACCTTCCCGACGATCGCCTGACGCTCGAGGACGGCACGCGTCTCGGCTACCGCGTGCTGATCGGCGCGGATGGCGTCACGTCATCGGTGGCGCGGGCCCTCTTCGGTCGACCCTTCGATCCTGCGACGATCGGCTTTGCCCTCGAAAAGGAGATGCCCCCGGTCTCGGACCCCGACACCGCCCGCGCGGTGCGCGTCGATTTCGGTGCGGCCGACTGGGGCTACGGCTGGAGCTTCCCGAAACGCGGGTCCACCACCGTGGGCGTCGGCGGGCTGCAGGCGCGCAATCCCGACATGAAGGGCAATCTGCACCGCTACGCGGCGGCGCTCGAGCAGGGCGATGCGCAAGGCATGAAAGGGCACTTCCTGCCGTTCGGCGATCACCGGACGCGTCCGGGCCGTGGAAACGTGTTGCTGGCGGGGGATGCGGCTGGGTTCGTCGACCCGATCACCGGCGAGGGTATCGCGCATGCCCTGGCCTCGGGCCGGAAGGCCGCCGAGGCGGCTGCACGGGTCCTGCGCGAGGGGCGGCCAGAGGGCGCGGCCACGCTCTACCGGTC
>CBFIFZ010000101.1:0-6686 GCA_965661995.1 Roseicyclus sp. | reverse complement strand
GGCACCGATCTTCTCGCGATCCGTCGCCGGGTCGCAGCGTGTGAAGGGTGCATACATGCGGATGCTGGCAGGAGAGATCGACTATCCCGCCCTGCTCTGGCTGGTGGCGCGCCGGCTGCCGGTTGCCGCGTGGCGGTCATGTCGCGGCTCAACGGGGACGGCGACGAAACCTTCCCCGTGACGGGCGCGCGGGGTCGCGTCAGAAGCGGGCGTAATAGATCAGCGCGATCGGGATCACCATGGACGACCAGAGGCAGAAGAAGAACGCTGCGCGCCCCATCTTCAGCCAAAGCTGGATTTCGGGATCCTGTGCGAAATCCGAGCTGACCTCGGTCGGTGCGGATGTCTTTACGTCGAAAAATTCCATGCGGGACATAATCGGCTCTCCCTCTCGTCGCGCGACCCAAGCCTCAAACATAACCGCGCGGCTGCGCCGGTCCAGTCGGATGGTGTCGTTTTTCTGGATTGAGCGGAAAATTTCCCTAACCTGTCAGTCGTGAACCGTTGAAGGAATGTCTCCATGCGCCTGTCACCGACCCGTCCACTGCGCCTTGCGGCCTGTGCCGCCCTTGCGGCCTCGCTTTGCCTGTCGGTCGGAACCGCGCGGGCGCAAAGCGCGCAGGAGACGGCTTTCGTCGTCGGGCTGATGGAATCGATGAACGCGCTTTCGGTGCGCTTCAACCGCGAGGTCTGCGGGTATGTCCTGCGGCATCCGAACGGCGCCTATTCCTCGACCAAGGTCAGCTGGGGCGGCCACGCCTCCTGTGCGTCGCTGCCGACGGTGGACGGAATGGATGTCGTGTCGTCCTGGCACACCCACGCCGCCTGGGCCCGCGGCTACGACGGCGAGGTCCCCTCGATCCAGGACGTCGAGGGCGACATGCGACAGCGCATCAACGGCTGGGTGGGAACGCCGGGGGGGCGGCTCTGGCATGTGGATGGTCAGAGCGGGTCGATACGGCAGGTCTGCGGCCGGGGCTGCCTGCCGGAAGATCCGAACTTCTTCCCCGAGGAACACGGGCCCGTGGGCGAGGCCTATACGCTCGACGGCCTTTACGCCCGCTTCGGGCGGTCGCGCTGACGGTTGCGGCGGGCCTGTGCGGCCCGCCTTCTCTCGCATGTCGATCCGCATCGGCCCGGGCGGGCCATGCGCGCCCCGCTACTCCGCCGCCTCCTGGTAGCTCTCCAGCGGCGGGCAGGTGCAGACGAGGTGACGGTCGCCGTAGACGTTGTCGACCCGGTTGACCGGCGGCCAGTACTTGTCCACGCGGAAGGCGCCGGGCGGGAAGCAGCCCTGTTCGCGGCTGTAGGGCCTGTCCCAGTCGCGGATCAGGTCCTCCATCGTATGCGGCGCCATGCGCAGCGGGCTTTGCTCCACGGGCATCTCGCCCCGTTCGACCGCCGCGATCTCGTCCCGGATCGCCAGCATCGCGTCGCAGAACCGGTCAAGCTCGGCCTTGGGCTCGCTTTCGGTGGGCTCGACCATCAGCGTGCCCGCAACGGGCCAACTCATCGTGGGCGCGTGAAAGCCCGCATCCATCAGCCGCTTGGCGATGTCATCGACGGTCACGCCGGCTTCGACGAAGGGCCGCGTGTCGAGGATGCATTCATGCGCGACGCGCCCCCCCTTGCCCTTGAAGAGCACCGGGAACGCCGCTTCGAGCCGCCTGGCGATGTAGTTGGCGTTCAGGATCGCGATCTTGGTCGCCCGCGTGATCCCCTCGCCCCCCATCAGCCGGATATAGGCGTAGGAGATCGGCAGGATCGACGCCGAGCCATAGGGCGCGCCCGACACCGGGCCCATGGCCCCACCCGTCTCGGGGTGACCGGGCAGGAAGGGCGCAAGATGCGCCTTGACCCCGATCGGCCCCATGCCGGGACCGCCACCGCCATGCGGGATGCAAAAGGTCTTGTGCAGGTTCAGGTGGCTCACGTCCGCGCCGATGTCGCCGGGCCGCGACAGGCCCACCATCGCGTTCAGGTTCGCTCCATCAAGATAGACCTGCCCACCATGGGCATGCGTAATCTCGCAGACCGTGCGGACGGTCTTCTCAAAGACGCCATGAGTCGAAGGGTAAGTGATCATGCTGGCGGCCAGCCGGTCGCCGGCGGCCTCGGCCTTGGCACGGAAATCGGCGAGGTCGATATCGCCGTGCTCGGCAGCTTTCACCACCACCACCTCCATTCCGCACATCTGGGCTGAGGCCGGGTTGGTGCCATGGGCCGACACGGGGATCAGGCACACACGGCGCTCATGGTCGCCGTTGGCGCGGTGATAGGCCGCAATGGTCAAGAGGCCCGCGTATTCCCCCTGCGCGCCCGAGTTGGGCTGCATCGACATCGCGTCGTAGCCCGTGATCTCGCAGAGCTTTGCCGACAACTCCGCCAGCATCCCGGCGTAACCTTCGGCCTGGTCGGCGGGGGCGAAGGGGTGGATCGAATTGAACTCGGGCCAGGTGACCGGCATCATCTCGACCGCGGCGTTCAGCTTCATCGTGCAGGAGCCCAGCGGGATCATCGCCCGGTCAAGCGCCAGGTCGCGGTCCGAGAGGCGGCGCATGTAGCGCATCATCTCGGCCTCGGCCCTGTTCATGTGAAAGATCGGATGCGTCAGGTAGGGCGTCGCGCGCAGCAGCGCGTCGGGGATCGCGGGCGCCTCGGCCACGCCAGCGAGTTGCACGTCGAAGGCGCGACAGACCGCCAACAGGTGCTCTTCGGTGGTGGTCTCATCTACCGAAATCCCGATCCGATCGGCCCCCACGTCGCGCAGGTTGATGCCGCGCGCCACGGCGGCGGCCATGATCCGGCTTTGTCGGTCGCCGACGGGAACGGTGATCGTGTCGAAGAAGACATCGGCCTCGGGCGCGTAGCCCCCGGCGCGCAGGCTGTCGGCCAGGCGCACGGCCTTCAGGTGCACATCCTGCGCGATCGCCTTGAGGCCCTCGGGGCCGTGGAACACGGCATAGAAGCTCGCCATGACCGCCAGCAGCGCCTGCGCCGTGCAGACGTTCGAGGTGGCCTTTTCCCGGCGGATATGCTGCTCGCGGGTCTGAAGGGACAGGCGATAGGCCTTGTGCCCGTGGCTGTCGACCGAAACGCCCACGATCCGCCCCGGCATCGCGCGCTTGTGCGCGTCATGGCAGGACATGAAGGCCGCGTGCGGCCCGCCATAGCCCAACGGTACGCCGAAGCGCTGCGCGCTGCCGACCGCGATGTCGGCCCCCATGCTGCCGGGGTCCTTCACCAGCGTCAGCCCCAGAAGATCGGTCGCGACGATGCCGATGGCCTTCTCCGCGTGCAGCGCGGCAATCTGGGCGGTCGGGTCCGCCAACCCGCCATAGGTGCCCGGATACTGGAAGATCGCGCCGAAGACCGCCGTGGGGTCCAACGTCTCGGGCGCGCCGACGATCACCTCGATCCCAAGGGGCTCGGCACGGGTCTTCATCACCGCGATGTTCTGCGGGTGGCAGTTCTCGTCGATGAAGAACGCACGGGCCTTGGATTTCGCCACGCGCTCGGCCATCACCATGGCTTCCGCGCAGGCCGTCGCCTCGTCCAGAAGCGAGGCATTGGCGATCTCGAGGCCGGTCAGGTCGGCCACCATCGTCTGGAAGTTTAGAAGCGCCTCGAGCCGGCCTTGCGCGATCTCGGGCTGGTAGGGGGTGTAGGCGGTATACCACGCCGGGTTTTCCAGCACGTTGCGCTGGATCGCGGGCGGCGTGTGGGTGCCGTGGTAGCCCTGCCCGATCATCTGGACCATCGGCTTGTTCTTCGCCGCGATCCCCCGCATATGCGCCATCAGCTCGGCCTCCGACATCGGCTCCCACGCGAGCGGCACCTCCTGCCGGATCGAGGAGGGCAGCGTCTGGTCCATCAGTTCATCGACGCTGGCCGCGCCGACCACCCTCAGCATCTCGGCGATCTCGGCGGGCGAGGGCCCGATATGGCGGCGGTTGGCGAAATCGGTCGGGTCGTAGGTCGTCGGCGTCCAGGGCATCGGGTCGTCCTTCACAGGTGACAGGTGAGGTCGCAGGGGCCGCACGCCGCCTGCGCATCTCCGTTTCACAAATATCCCGGGGGAAGCGCGCGCCCCGAAAGGGGCCGCGACGGGGGCAGAGCCCCCTATTCCCCGATATGATCCTTGTATTCGTCCTCGGTCATGAACCCGTCGAGGGCCGCGGTATCCTCGATCTTGATCTTGAAGAACCACGCCTCGCCGGTCGGGTCCTCGTTCACGAGCGCGGGGTTGTCGACCAGCGCCTCGTTGATCTCGACGATCTCGCCGTCGATCGGGGCCACGATGTCGGAGGCAGCCTTGACGCTTTCGATCACCACGATCTCGTCGCCCTTGGCGACCTGGGTCTCGATCTCGGGCAGTTCGACGAACACCACGTCGCCCAGCTGGGTCGCGGCGTATTCGGTGATGCCGACGGTGACGATGTCGCCATCGGCGTCCAGCCACTCGTGATCTTCGGTGTATTTCATGGGGGCCTCTTGCTCAGGGGGGTGTCAGCGTTTGTAACCTGGGGGCACGAAGGGCAGCGGGACCTGCGCCGCGGGCAGGCGCTTGCCGCGGACCTCTCCGTAAAGGGTGGCGACAGTGGGCACACCGGCGTCGATCAGGCCGATGGCGATGGGTGCACCCACCGAAGGGCCGAACCCGCCCGAGGTGATCCGACCGATCGGGTCACCGCCCACGGCGTCGGCGAAAAGCGGCACGTTCATGCGCATCGGCGCGCGGCCCTCCGGGCGCAGACCGACGCGGCGACGCTGTGCGCCGTTCGTCAGGTGATCCAGAATGATCCCGGCGCCCGGAAAACCGCCTTCCCGCGCCCCGCCCGCGCGGCGCGCCTTGCCGATGGCCCAGCCTTGGCCCGCCTCGACCGGCGAGATGCCCTCGTCCATCTCCTGCCCGTAGAGCGGCAGCCCGGCCTCGAGCCTGAGCGAATCGCGCGCGCCCAGCCCGATGGGCCGAACGCGATCATCGGAAAGCAGCGCGCGGGCGAAGCCCTCGGCCATGGCGACCGGCGCCGAGATCTCGAAACCGTCCTCGCCCGTGTAGCCCGACCGCGACAGCCACAGCTCTGTCCCCTGCCAATCCATCACGGCCACGTCCATGAACCGCATATCCGCGACGCCCGGCAGCAGCGCGGCAAGCGCGACCACCGCCTCGGGGCCCTGCAGCGCGAGAAGCGCGCGGTCCGTCACCTCGTCGACTCCCTGCAGATGCGCGCGCAAGTGGGCAAGGTCATGCGCCTTGCGCGCCGCGTTCACCACGAGGAACACATCGCCCGCTCGATGCGCGACCATCAGGTCATCAAGCACCCCGCCCGCGTCATTGGTAAACATCCCGTAGCGCTGCCGCCCCTCGGGCAGGCCCAGCAGATCGGCGGGGATCAAGGCCTCGAGCCCGCCCAGCGCCGCTTTCGGCATCAGGACCTGCCCCATGTGGCTGACGTCGAACAGGCCCGCATGCGCGCGCGTCCACAGGTGCTCGGCCATCACGCCCTCGGCATATTGCACCGGCATGGCGTAGCCTGCGAAGGGCACGAATTTCGCACCAAGTGCTGCGTGCAGATCCTGCAGCGGCAGCTCGGTCAGCGTCTCGGCGGCGGTGTCGGCCATATGTCCCCGTCTCGTCATGGGCCGCGCGCGGCCGGGCATCCTGCGGCCCTCGCGGACCGCGCTGTCAGATGCCCCCTCTGTCCTTTCGCCTGAGATCGTTATCCCTTCGGCGGATGCGGTGGCCGCATCACTCTCCAGAGCTCGTCCGTCGTCGCAGGTCCCTTTTGCCTGAGAGTTTACCGGGGCGGTTGCTCCTTCGGCCCTGACCCATGCGGGTCAGCGTCTCCCTGTGTCGACGGTTGCGAAAATATCAGGCTCGCGGGACGCCGCAAGGGGCCTTGTGCATCCGCGGCGCTTTGGCCATCAAACGCGACATGGATCTGACGGGTGCGCCCTATTTCTTCGGCTACGGCAGCCTGGTGAATCGGGCGACGCATGACTATCCCCGCGCCTCGCGCGCGAAGGTGCGCGGCTGGGCGCGGGTCTGGCGCGGCACCTCGCTGCGCAAGGTGGCCTATCTCTCGGCGACCGAGGCGCCGGGCGTCGAGATCGACGGGCTGATCGCCGCGGTTCCCGGCGGCGACTGGGCTGCGCTCGATGCGCGCGAGCGCGCCTATGCGCGCCACCCCGTCGCGATGGTCGAGCATGACCACCCCGAAGATCTGAGCATCATGATCTACAAGGTCGAGCCGCATCACGTCAGCACGGCCGACACCCATCCGATCCTTCTCAGCTACCTCGACACGGTCATCCAGGGCTTCCTGCGCGAGTTCGGCGAGGCGGGCGCGGCCCGCTTCTTCGAGACCACCCGCGGCTGGGCGGCAGGCATCCTGGACGACCGCGCCGCGCCGCACTATCCCCGCGCGCAACCCACCACCGACCGGGAACGCGCGCTGGTCGATGCGGCCTTGCGCGACCTGAGTGTGCCAGGCCACGGGTGACGGCCCCCGCCTCTCTATCCCGAAAATATGGCGGGGGGCTGTCGGCGAAGCCGACAAAGGGGGGCAGAGCCCCCCCGATATCCTGCCATCACCACCCCGCGCGAAACCCGAGAACCAAGCGCCACCGCACCGCGCCAGCGGTGCCACCGCCGTCGCTGACGCAGGCCGTAGGCCGCAGGC
>CBFIFZ010000100.1:0-10438 GCA_965661995.1 Roseicyclus sp. | reverse complement strand
TGCCCATCGGTTCCTCGATGCCCGTGACCGCGACTAGGGTCAGGATGCATTGATTTCCGGTGTGCTGCGTGATTCACGGCTCCGAAACTGGAGCGGTGACATGAGCGATCTATACTGGCTGAGCGACACGCAGATGGCCAAGCTGGAACCCTTTTTTCCAAAGTCCCACGGCAAGCCTCGTGTGGACGACAAGCGGGTGTTGAGCGGCATAATATTCATCAACCGCAATGGCTTGCGTTGGCGCGATGCGCCTGGGGAGTATGGGCCGCACAAGACCCTTTACAGCCGGTGGAAGCGTTGGAGCGAGAAGGGGATCTTCGCCCGGATGCTTCTGGAGTTGGCCGATCAAGGCGGCGGGACTGTCGGGCAGTGGACGCGACGCATCTGAAGACGCATCGAACGGCCTCAAGCCTGTGGCTGAAAAAGGGGGCGCGGCCGACTGATCGGGCGCACCAAGGGCGGGATGAACTCGAAACTGCACGCGGTGACCGATGCGGCTGGCCGCCCGCTGCGGATGTTTCTGACGGCTGGGCAGCGGAGCGATTACATCGGCGCGCGGGCATTGCTGGACGGCCTGCCTACCGCTGACCACCTGCTCGCGGACCGTGGATACGATGCGAACTGGTATCGCGAAGCCCTTGAAGACAAGGGGATCAAACCCTGTATCCCGTCGCGGAGAGGCCGCAAGGTCGCGATCCCGCATGATGAGGCGCGCTATCGAAAACGCCACAAGATCGAGAACAGCTTCGCCCGCCTCAAGGACTGGCGACGGGTCGCGACCCGCTACGACAGATGCCCGAAGGTCTTCCTGTCCGCATGCGCCTTGGCTGCCGTGGTCATGTTCTGGTTATGAATCCTGACCCTACATCGAGAGCTTCGATTTCTTCAACTCCGACTGGATCAAGACCGGCTTCAAGGCAGAACGGCTGATCTACCGTCACTGGTTCAACGAGCGCACCCAGAAATGGCTATTCTACCGCAGTTTCGACCTGCAGAAATGGCTTGGGCTCAAGCGCAGCATTCCCGCGGATATCGAGGTCCAGATCGGCAGCCAGTGGTGGTGCCTGCGCCGCCGGACGATCGAGAAGATCCTGCAGTTCTGCCGTGAGCGGCGCGATGTCGTGCGCTTCTTCTCGACCACCTGGATCCCGGACGAAACCTTTTTCCAGACGCTCGTGCGCCACCTCGTCCCCGCGCGCGAGATCGACAGCCGCACGCTGACCTTCAAGATGTTCAGCGACTACGGGATGCCGGTCACCTTGTACAATGATCACTACGACCTCCTGCTCACGCAGGACTACCTGTTCGCGCGCAAGATCAGCCCCGAGGCGACGCTGCTCAAGGAACGGCTGGCTGCGCTGTGGGATTCCGACCGTGTCGATTTCGCCACCACCCAGGAGGGGGAAAAGCTGCATGCCTTCCTCACCGGGCGCGGGCGGATCGGACGGCGCTACGGCACACGGTTCTGGGAACGCGAAAGCACGCTCGGGCTGGAGCGCAACCTCTACATGCTGGTCTGCAAGAAGTGGCATGTCGCCAAGCGGATGCTGCACGCGGCCGCGGACCGGCTCGACATAAGGGGGGTGGAATACCTCTTCGACGAGGCGGACTGTCCGCTGCCGCATCTCGGCGGGATCGAGCGGACACTGGAGAAGCGCAACCGCCATCGCCGGGCGCTGATGCGGATGCTGTTCGACTACTACGACACCGACCGGCTGATCGTCTGCCTCGATCCGGCTAATATCGCGCTGATGCGGGATTTCATGTCGGACCGGTCCAACGCCCGCATCCTCGAGTTGCAATGCACCTTCGACGACCAGTACCTCATCGGGCATGCGCACCGGGTGGGCCTTGCCACGAGCGACACGCCCGACGAGGTTATGTCGCGGATGCTGCCGACGCTGCGCCACGAGTTCGCCGACGAGTCGGTCCGCATTCGCGACGCCGAGTTCCCGCGTCATTGGCGCCTGCGCCAGGATCGCAGTGCCGCCGAAAACGCCCTGGTTCTTGCCGATTTCTTTGGCATGGGGCAGGACGCGGCGAAAGACCTCGCCGAAACCCCGTTTCTCTTCGCCGACTGACAGGAGCCCCGGATGCCCTACGCCTATGACGACCAGAACATCTTCGCCAAAATCCTGCGCGGCGAGATCCCCAACCAGACGGTGGCCGAGACCGAGCATACGCTCGCCTTCAACGACATCTACCCGCAGGCGCCGATCCATGTGCTGGTGATCCCCAAGGGCGCTTACGTCTGCGCCGATCACTTCGCGCTCGAGGCCTCGGAGGCCGAGATCGTGGATTTCTGGCGCACCGTCGGCCGCATCTGCGCCGAGAAGGGCATCCAGCCCGGCGAGGGCGGGCAGGGCTATCGCACGCTGTCGAACGCCGGCGAGGTCGCCGTGCAGGAGGTGCCGCATTACCACGTCCACATCCTGTCGGGCCGTCCCCTGGGGCGGATGCTGCAACCGGCGAAGGACTGAGCGCGACATCACGGGGCAGGGCGCGCCCTTGCCCGGCCCCGTGCGACCTGCCATATCCTCGCCCGACCACCCATGACGGAGTCCATCGCCATGCCCATCGCCCCGCCCGAGACCGAGATCGTTTCCGCCTGGCGCGTCGCCTGCGACGGCGGCGAGGGGGCGCTGGGTCATCCGCGCGTCTGGCTGTCGCTCTCGCGCGCGACGGGCGAGGTGGAATGCGGCTATTGCGACAAGAAGTTCATCCACGAGGATTTCGCGCAGAAGGCCGGTTCCGCCGACTGAGGCCGGTTTGCCCAAAAAGCCGGATGCAGCCCGCCCGACGCCGCGCTAGAACAGGGCGGAGCACAGGGAACGGAGCGCGGCGAACATGGCATTCGGCAAGGGACATCACCTGCATCTGGTCGACGGCTCGGCCTTCATCTTCCGCGCCTACCACGCGCTGCCGCCCTTGACGCGCAAGTCTGACGGCTTGCCCATCGGGGCTGTCAGCGGCTTTTGCAACATGATCCACCGCATGATCGAGGCCAACACCGGCCCCGATGCGCCGACTCATGCCGCGGTCGTTTTCGACAAGGGCAGCCACACGTTTCGCAACGACCTCTACGATCTCTACAAGGCCAACCGCGAGGCGATGCCCGAGGACCTGCGCCCGCAGATCCCGCTGACGCGCGAGGCGACGCGGGCCTTCAACATCGCCTGTCTCGAGCTGGAGAATTACGAGGCCGACGACATCATCGCCACGCTGGCGCGGCAAGCGCGCGAGGCGGGGGGGCGCTGCACGATCATTTCCTCGGACAAGGACCTGATGCAGCTGGTCGGCGGGGGCGTCGAGATGTTCGACGCGATGAAGAACACCCGCATCGACAGCGAGGGGGTCGAGGCCAAGTTCGGGGTCCAGCCCGACAAGGTCGTGGACGTGCAGGCGCTGGCCGGTGACAGTGTCGACAACATCCCCGGCGCACCCGGGATCGGGATCAAGACGGCGGCGCTTTTGATCAATGAATTCGGCGATCTGGAGACGCTTCTGGCGCGCGCCGAGGAAGTTCCCCAGCCCAAGCGCCGCCAGACCCTGATCGAGCATGCCGAGCAGATCCGGCTGTCGAAGCGGTTGGTCACGCTGGACGATCGCGTGCCACTGGACGAGACGCTCGAAGATCTCGAGGTGAAGGAGCCGGACCCGAATATCCTTCTGGAGTTCCTCGGGAAAATGGAGTTCCGCACGCTCACCAAGCGCATCGCGGACGGGCTGGGCGTGGAGGCGCCTGCCATCCCCGACACCGATCCGCGCGGGGCGGAGCCCGTGGGGGAAGACGCGCCGAAGATGCCGCCGATGGATACTTCGGGCTACGAGGTGGTGCGCGATGCCGAGGGTTTGCAGGCCTGGATCGACCGCGCCCATGCGCGGGGCGAGATCGCCATCGACACCGAGACCACGGGCTTGAACGAGATGACCGCCGACCTTGTCGGCATCTCGCTCGCCACCGCGCCGGGGGTGGCCTGCTACATTCCGCTGACCCACAGGGCCGAGGGGGGCGAGGGGCTCTTCGGGTCGGACGCGCTGGCCGAGGGGCAGTTGGGGCTGGAGGAGGCGCTGGCGCTTCTCAAGCCGATGCTGGAGGACGCCAGCGTCCTGAAAATCCTGCAAAACGCCAAGTATGACGTGAAGATCCTGGCCCGCTACGGGATCGAGGTGGGGCCGGTCGACGACACGATGCTGATGTCCTACGCGATGAACGCGGGGCTGCATGGGCACGGGATGGATGCGCTGTCGGAGCGGTATCTTTCGCACACGCCCATTCCCATCAAGTCCTTGTTGGGAAGCGGGAAATCCCAGATCACCTTTGATCGGGTCAGCATTGCCGACGCCGCACCCTATGCCGCCGAGGATGCCGATGTCACCTGGCGGCTTTGGCAGACGTTCCGCCCGCAGCTGCACCGGGCGCAGGTGACGACCGTCTACGAGACGCTGGAGCGGCCGCTGGTGCCGGTGCTGGCGCGGATGGAGATGGCGGGCATCAAGGTGGACCGCGATGTGCTGAGCCGCATGTCCAATGCCTTTGCCCAGAAGATGGCGGGGCTGGAGGCGGAGATCCACGAGCTGGCAGGCGAGAGATTCAACGTGGGCTCGCCCGCGCAGCTGGGCGAAATCCTGTTTGAAAAGATGGGGTTGGAAGGCGGCAAGAAGGGCAAGACCGGGAAGTATTCCACGCCCGCCGATGTGCTGGAGGACCTTGCGACCGAGCATGATTTGCCGGGCCGCGTGCTGGATTGGCGGCAGCTGTCCAAGCTGAAATCGACCTATACCGACGCGCTTCAGGACCATATCAACCCCGAGACGGGGCGCGTTCATACCTCCTACGTGATCGCGGGTGCGAATACCGGGCGGTTGGCGTCGACCGATCCGAACCTGCAGAACATTCCCGTGCGCAGCGAGGAAGGCCGCCGCATCCGGGAGGCCTTTGTCGCCGAAAAAGGTAAAGTTCTGGTTAGCCTCGACTATTCCCAGATCGAGCTGC
The DNA here is from genome assembly GCA_965661995.1 of Roseicyclus sp. Classification (GTDB taxonomy): domain Bacteria; phylum Pseudomonadota; class Alphaproteobacteria; order Rhodobacterales; family Rhodobacteraceae; genus Roseicyclus. The sequence continues at coordinate 5,442 of CBFIFZ010000100.1, read as the reverse complement.
GCATCCTGGCCCATATCGCCGGGATCGACGCGCTGAAACAGGCCTTCCGCGAGGGGCAGGACATCCATGCCGCGACCGCGTCCGAGATGTTCGGCGTGCCGCTGGACGAGATGACGCCGGATGTCCGGCGGCAGGCGAAGGCGATCAATTTCGGGGTGATCTACGGCATTTCCGGCTTCGGCCTTGCGCGGAACCTGCGTATCCCACGGGCCGAGGCGCAGGGCTTCATCGACCGATATTTCGAGCGCTTCCCGGGCATCAAGGATTACATGGGCGAGACGAAAGAGTTCGCGAAATCAAAGGGCTATGTGCAGACGCTTTTCGGCCGCAAGATCCATACGCCCGAGATCAACGCCAAGGGGCCCGGTGCCGGTTTCGCCTATCGCGCGGCGATCAATGCGCCCATTCAGGGCACGGCGGCCGACGTGATCCGGCGGGCGATGATCAGCATGGAGGACGCCATCGAGGGGCTTCCTGCGCGGATGCTGCTGCAGGTCCATGACGAACTGCTCTTCGAGGTCGAGGAGGGCGCGGTGGACGCGCTGATCGACCGCGCGCGCGAGGTGATGGAGGGGGCCGCACACCCTGCCGTTCACCTCGATGTGGCCCTTGCGGTGGACGCGGGGCAGGGGGCCAACTGGGCCGACGCGCATTGAGCGACCTGTGTCACACGCCGTACACAGGGCGTACACACCCTGTACATACGCCTTGAGGACACGAAAGGCCGGTCGCATGCCCGATCCGATCCGCACCTGGGACGACCTGCGCAGCTTCGCGCTCTCGCTCGATCTGCCGGAGGTCGAGGATGCCGTGAGCTGGGGCAACCCCAACCTCAAGGCTCATGGCAAGATGTGGTGTTGGTGGTCGCCCTACGTCGATGCGGCTGTCTTCAAGGGCACCATCGAAGAGCGGGAGATGCTGCGCGCCGCCGACCCCGAGACGTTCCTCCATCACGACCACTACGCCCATCATGGGCTGATCCTTGTCGCTGCAGGGCGGATCGAGCGGGACTGGGCCGAGGCGCGGCTGCGACGGACGTGGGAGGAGGCGGCCCCGAAGCGCTGGCTGGCCAAGTGGAAGGCGGGGGAGGGATGAGCCGCCCGCGCCCACGCCCCCGCGTGCCCAAGGGCGAGACGCGGCTGATCGGGTTCAACAAGCCGATGGATGTTCTCAGCCAGTTCACCGATGACGGGCATTGGCCGGGGCTGAAGCGGTGGCTCGACATGCCCGGGATGTATCCGGCGGGGCGGCTGGATCGGGATTCGGAGGGGCTGTTGCTGCTGACGAATGACGGCATCCTGCAGGCGCGGCTGACCGATCCGAAATCGGCGACGCCGAAGACCTATGTCGCGCTGGTCGAGGGCACGCCCACGGCGGAGGCGCTGGCGGCGCTGCGGGCGGGTGTGACGCTGAAGGACGGTCCGACCCGGCCCGCGCAGGTGGAGGAGGTGGACGCGCCCGGATGGCTCTGGCCGCGCGACCCGCCGGTGCGGTTCCGCAAGTCGGTGCCAGAGGCCTGGCTGCGCCTGACCATCACCGAGGGGCGCAACCGACAGGTGCGGCGCATGTGCGCCCATGTCGGCCTGCCGGTGCTGCGGCTGGTGCGCTGGTCGGTCGGGCCGCACACGGTGGAGGGGATCGGGCCGGGGCAGTGGAAGGCGCTGCAGCCGTAGCGGGCGCGGGCGCAAAACTGCAGTTTTGCGTGTCGGAAAACTGCAGTTTTCCGCCCCCTCACGTGGGCACCGACATGCGCGAAGCGCATCGCCGACGGTGTGGAGAGCGCAGGGCAGGGGCTGCGCCCGTCTCCGTTCCGGCGCTGAGCGTCAGAGCGCCTGTCGCGTGGGGCGCGGGCGGCGGATCAGGAGCGCGCCGAGGGACATGACGATGTAGAAGCCCTGGATCAGGGCCGCGGACATGTTGAAATCGGCGAAGAGGCTGATCATCACGCAGGTCGAGGCGAAGAGTACGAGCGCGAAATAGAGCGGGCGGCTGCTGTCGAGCCGTCCGGTCGAGAGGCAGAAGAAGCCCGCCACATAGGTCGCGAAGCCGATAAGGCCGATGGCGCGGCACGTGGTCTGAGTATCAAGACCGGCAAGTTCGAAATAGGTCATCTGAATGTCTCGTGTCGCCGGGGTGGCGGTGCGCAGACATCTAGCATCGGGTGCCGGTTCTGTGACGTAAGGGAACCCCTACCGGGCATCCCGGCCGGGCCGAACGCGGGATTTCCTTACCCCGGCGCCGGAAACGCGACGAGGCCGCGCACGTCGTCGCGGCCCCGTCTGATCGCGGCGCCACTCCTCCCCCGGACGCCGCTATTCCTTGCTTATGCAAGCATGAGCATGGGAGCTTCCAGATTGTCAACAATCGCTTGCAGAAGTTGCGCGCCGAGCGCCCCGTCGATGACCCGGTGATCGACGCTGAGGGTGACCGACATGACGGTCGCGACACTCAGTTCTCCATCCTTGCCGACGACCGGCTTCTTGACGCCCGCGCCGACGGCGAGGATCGCGCCATGGGGCGGGTTGATGACGGCGTCGAAGTTCTCGATCCCGAACATGCCGAGGTTGGAGATGGCGAAGGAGCCGCCGACATATTCATGCGGCTTCAGCTTGCCGTCGCGGGCGCGGCCCGCGAGGTCCTTCATCTCGGCGGAGAGGGACGAGAGGGATTTGCGGTCGGCGTCCTGCAGGACGGGCGTGAAGAGGCCACCATCGACGGCCACGGCGACGGCCACGTCCGACGGCTTCAGCTTGATGATCCGGTCACCGGCCCAGACGGCGTTCGCGTCCGGCACGGCCTGGAGCGCGTTGGCGCAGGCCTTGATGATGAAATCATTGACGGAAAGCTTCACGCCGCGCGCCTCGAGCTGCTTGTTGAGCTGGGAGCGGAAGGCCATGAGCGCGTCGAGCCGGATCTCGCGGCGCAGGTAGAAATGCGGGATGGTCTGCTTGGCCTCGGTGAGGCGGGCGGCGACCGTCTTGCGCATGCCGTTCAGCGCGACCTCTTCGATCTCGCGGCCTTCGTACATCTTGAGCACCTGCGCGGCGGAGGGCCCGGTGGGCATTGCGGCGGCAGCGGCCGGGGCGCTCGGCGCGGTGGCTGCTGCGGCCGGGGCGGGGGCCGCAGCGGTCGCGGTGGCGCCCTCCACGTCGGCCTTCACGATCCGGCCATGGGGGCCGGAGCCCTTGAGCTGGGCGAGGTCGAGACCCTTGTCCCTGGCGATGCGGCGCGCCAGCGGCGAGGCGAAGATGCGGCTGCCATCGGAGGCCTGCGGAGCCGCGGGAGCGGGCGTTGCGGCGGCGGCGGCTGCCGGTGCCTCGGGGGCAGGGGCCTTGGCCTCGGCGGCGGGGGATTCGGCGGGGGCAGAGGCGGGGGCCGAGCCGATCTCATCGGCGCTTTCGCCGTCTTCCAGCAGCACGGCGATGGGGGCGTTCACCTTCACGCCCTCGGTGCCTTCTTCTACAAGAATTTTGCCGATCACGCCCTCGTCCACGGCCTCGAATTCCATCGTGGCCTTGTCGGTCTCGATCTCGGCGAGGATGTCGCCGGAGGCGACGGTGTCGCCCTCCTTCACCAACCACTTGGCGAGCGTTCCTTCCTCCATCGTGGGGGAGAGGGCGGGCATCAGGATCTCGGTGGGCATCTCTTGTCTCCGTCCGTCGTCGCGGGGGCGCGCGGTTCAGGCGCTGCCGTCAAGGGTGATCTGGTCGAAGGGCGGGCGGGGTGTGCCGCCCTTCGCAAGGGTTTCGATGGCCTGGGCGAGGTCATGGGCCTGCGTGGCGATCCACTCGTAGGCCTGGCCATGGCTGACCTTCATGTCCTGCCCGTACTGGGCCGACAGCAGCGCATCGGGGACCAGCGCCACAACCCGCGCCCCGCCGAGCGGCAGGGCCACCCGGTAGGCGCTGGCATCCGCGGTCTTGCCGATGACCTCCATCAGGGCCGCCTCCTCAGCGATAGGTGACCGATTTCACCGCCGCGACCACCTCGGGCACCGAGGTCAGCGCATGCTTCTCGAGGTTCGCGGCATAGGGCATCGGAACGTCCTTGCCGGTGCAGTTGATCACCGGCGCGTCGAGGTAATCGAAGGCGTTCTGCATGATGTAGGCCGAGAGGTGGTTGCCGATCGAGCAGACCGGGAAACCCTCTTCGACGGTCACGCAGCGGTTCGTCTTCATGACGGAGGCGATTACCGTGTCGTAATCGATCGGGCGCAGCGTGCGCAGGTCGATCACCTCGGCCTCGATCCCCTCTTTCGCCAGTTCCTCGGCGGCGGCAAGCGCGTAGGTCATGCCGATGCCGAAGCTGACGATCGTCACATCCGTGCCCTCGCGCCAGATCTTGGCCTTGCCGAAGGGGATGGCGAAATCCTCGAGGTCCGGCACCTCGAAGGAGCGGCCATAGAGGATCTCGTTCTCGAGGAAGATCACCGGGTTGGGATCGCGGATCGCGGTTTTCAGCAGGCCCTTGGCGTCGGCCGCCGAATAGGGCTGCACCACCTTGAGACCCGGCACGCTGGAGAACCACGCGGCGTAATCCTGGCTGTGCTGCGCGCCCACGCGGGCGGCGGCGCCGTTGGGGCCGCGAAAGACCATGGGCGCGCCCATCTGGCCGCCGGACATGTAGAGCGTCTTGGCCGCCGAGTTGACGATATGGTCCATCGCCTGCATGGCGAAGTTGAAGGTCATGAACTCGACGATGGGGCGCAGGCCCCCGAAGGCCGCACCGACGCCGAGACCGGCGAAGCCGTGTTCGGTGATCGGCGTGTCGATGACGCGCTTGGCGCCGAACTCGTCGAGCAACCCTTGCGTAACCTTGTAGGCGCCTTGGTACTCGGCCACTTCCTCGCCCATGACGAAGACGGTGTCGTCGCGGCGCATTTCCTCGGCCATCGCGTCGCGAAGCGCCTCGCGCACGGTCTGGGTCTTCATCGCCGTGCCCTCGGGCCAGTCGGGCGTCTGGTCGGGCTTCGGCGTTGCTGCCTGCGCGGGGCTCGCGCCGTTGGCGGGGGCCGGGTCGGCCTTGCCCTCGGAGGTCTCGAGGGCCACCGGCGCGGGCGCGCTTGTGCTTTCGGCGGCGGACATGTCCTCACCCTCTTCGCCGATGACGGCGATGGGGGTGTTGACCTTCACGCCCTCGGTACCTTCTGCTACAAGAAGTTTGCCGATGACGCCTTCATCCACGGCCTCGAATTCCATCGTGGCCTTGTCGGTCTCGATCTCGGCGATGATGTCGCCGGCCGAAACGGTGTCGCCTTCCTTCACCAGCCACTTGGCCAGCGTGCCTTCCTCCATCGTGGGGGAGAGGGCGGGCATGAGAATTTCGGTTGCCATTGTCGGTCTTCCCCCTCAGGCGTCTTGCGGCGCCGCGTCGGCGTAGATGTCGGTCCAGAGCTCGTCGAGATGCGGCTCTGGGCTTTCCTTCGAGAACTCGGCGGCCTCG
>CBFIFZ010000099.1:0-10583 GCA_965661995.1 Roseicyclus sp. | reverse complement strand
GGCCACGTCGATGCAGGTCACCTCGACCCCGTCGATCACGTCGATCCGGTTGCTCGTGGGGAACATCTCGCCCGTCTTGGACCCCACCACGTCGAGGAAATTCAGCCCCACCGGCGCCGCCGTGCCCGGCACGCCGTCAAGCTGAACGTCGCCGCGATACTCCACCCGTCCGCCGGGCGTCTGCACCAGCGCCTCCACCGTCGCCCCGGTGTTCACCGCGCGGATGCGCACCGGCGTCACGCCGTCCTGCGCCTCGACCAGCCCCATCTCGATTGCCGCGGGGCCGACACCGACCAGGATGTTGCCGCAGGTCGGGCCGTAGTCGACCAGCGCCTCCTCGACAGCGACCTGCGCAAAGAAGTAATCCACGTCGATCCCCGGCTCCTCCGAGCGCGACAGCATCGCGGTCTTGGTCGTCACCGCGACCCCGCCGCCCAGCCCGTCGATGTTGCGCGGATTGCCCGCGCCGACCACCTGGCACAGCACCTTGGCCAAGGCCTCGAGATCGCCGGGCAAATCCTCGCGCCGGAAATACGGCCCGCGCGAGGTGCCGCCGCGCAGGAACCAGAAGGGGATGGGGGTCTGCGTCATGCCTTTCGTCCTTCGATATGGGTTATCACGGCGCGGGTCATCGCCGCCGTGCCCGCCGTTCCGCCAAGATCGGGGGTGCGCGTGGCCGCATCGGTCAGCGCGTGATCGAGCCCCGCGGTGATCGCCGCGGCGACGCCCGCCTGGCCCAGATGCTCCATCAGCATCGCCACCGACCCGATCATCGAGGCCGGGTTGGCGCGGTCCTGCCCCGCGATGTCGGGGGCCGAGCCATGCTGTGCCTGCGCCACGGCATGCGCCGCCCCGTGGTTCAGCGAGGCCGCAAGGCCAAGCCCCCCCGACAGTTCCGAGGCGAGGTCCGACAGGATGTCGCCGAACATGTTGGTCGCCAGCACCACCTCGAAGCGTGCCGGGTCGCGCACGAACAGGGCCGCGGCGGCGTCGACCAGAACCTCCTCCACCGCGATCCCCCGGAACCCCTCGGCCACCTCCCGCACCACCCGCAGGAACAGCCCGTCCGACATCCGCATCACGTTGGCCTTGTGGATCACCGCGACGCGGCCGCGCCCCTGCCGGGCGGCCAGTTGAAACGCCGTCTCGGCAATCGCGCGTGATCCGGCCTCGGTGATCTTTCGCATGGAAAGCGCCACGCCAGGCACCGGGCAGAACTCGCCCCCGCCCTCGGCCATGTTGCGATCCGCGTAGAACCCCTCGAGGTTCTCGCGCACGATCACCATATCGACCTTCGCCCCCGTGGGCGTCGGCACCGCGGGGTGACTGCGCGCGGGCCGGATGTTGGCGTGCAGCCCGAGCGCCCGCCGCAACACGCCCGAGGGGTTCAGCCCGCCCTCGGCCACCGGCGGATAGGCGTTGTGCGACACCGGCCCCAGGATCACGCCGTCGGCATCCCGCGCCGCCGCGATCACCGCCTCGGGGATGGTCGTGCCCTCCGCCTCCAGCGCGGCGAAACCGATCGCCCGCTCCTCGAGCCGCACCGAAACACCCTCCGCCGCGCAGGCCGCATCCAGCACCGCGCGCGCGGCGGCCACGATCTCGGGGCCTATCCCGTCTCCGGGCAGGCACAAAAGGCGCAGGCTCATGTCAGCGGCCACGGCAGATCGACGAACTCCTGCAGCAGCCCCGGCGGAAAGTCGCGGCCCAAGGTCCCCGCCAGCACGCAGATCAGCGCGATGCCCGCCGCCGAGTAGAGCAGCGTCCGCGCCCAGCTGACCTGCGCCCGCATCCGGAAGAAGGCGACGAGGAAGATCGTCAGCGCGATGACGAAGCCGAAGAGCGCCGACATCGCCAGCAGGGCGGCGAACCAGCCCAGCGTCGACCACAGCCCGTGCGGCGCCTCCGCATCCTCGCCGCCCTGCTCGTTGTCGGCGAAGAGCGCGTTGCCCTCGGGCGCCACCCGCATCCGCATCAGCAGCACCACGCAGCCGATCAGCGTGGCGATCCCCACGGTCAGCGGGAACACCTTGTCGCCCGTGTAGCTGATGGTCCACGCGTTCCAGACGGTCGCCACGACATAAGCCGTGATCGCCAGCATGAAGATCACCGGCGCGCGCTTGGTGCCCGTGGGCGGCGCCTCGTTGCCCAGCACCTGCTTGCCCTGCTTGATGCCGATCCAGATCGAGATGACCGTCAGCGCCAGGATCGCCAGCACCAGCGGCGAGGCGATGTAGTCGAGCATCCCCTCCATCCCGCCCCGGCGCAGCCGCGAGCCCGCGATCTGGTAGACCTGGTTGGCAAAAGCCTCGGCCTGGCTCGACAGCACGAAGCCGATCAGGAAGGCGGGGCGCGAGAACTCGAACCGGCGCAGGAAGATGCCGATCATCCCCACGGCCATCAGCGCCGCAAGGTCGCCCAGCGATTGCCGCGACTGGAAGGCCGCGAAGGCGATGACCATGAACAGGAACGGCGCGATCAGCGTGAAGCGGATCGTCGTCAGCTTCGCGATGGGATTGGCCAGGAAGATGCACAGCCCCGCGCCCACCACGTTGGCCAGCGCCAGCGACCAGACGATCGTGTAGGTGATGTCGAGGTTGTTGCGCACCATGTGCGGCCCCGGGTCATAGCCCAGAAGCGCGAGACCGCCGAGGAACACCGCCATCGACCCCGAGCCGGGAATGCCGAAGATCAGCGTCGGCACCAGCCCGCCGCCTTCCTTGGCGTTGTTCGAGCTTTCCGGCCCGATCACGCCGCGGATGTCGCCCTTTCCGAACTGCGATTTGTCCTTGGACGATTGCACCGTGTAGCCATAGGCGATCCAGTCCACGACCGATCCGCCAAGGCCCGGGATCACGCCGACCATCACCCCGATGGCCGAGCATTTCACCGACAGCCAGATGTTGCGCCACCAGTCGCGCAGCCCGTCGAGCCATCCGCGCCCGAGGTCGCCGGATTTGGAAATCGCCCGGTCCTGACGCAGCAGCGCGACGATCTCGGGAATGGCAAAGATGCCAAGGCCCACGATCACAAGGCTGAAGCCGTCCAGCAGGTAGGGCATGTCATAGGTCGACATCCGCGGCGATCCGCCCGCGCCGCCAAGCCCCACCGTGCCGAGCAGCAGGCCCAGCCCCGCGGCCACCACCCCCTTCAGCGGGATGCGCCCTGCAAGGATCGCCACCATCGACAGGCCCAAGAGCGTGATCGCCAGCATTGCCGGAATGTCGAAGGCCAGGATCAGCGGCCGCGCCACCAGGATGAAGGCCGTCAGCACCATCGCGCCCAACAGCCCCCCGAACAGCGACGAGACGAACGCCGCCGACAGCGCGCGCCCCGCCTCGCCCTTCTTCGACAGGGGGAAACCGTCCAGCACGGTGGCCTGGCTCGCCGTCGAGCCGGGTATCCCCAAAAGCACGCTCGCGAAGGTGTCCGAGGTGGGCACCACCGCGATCAGCCCCACCATCAGCGCAAGGCCGGCCACCGGGTCCATCCCGAAGATGAAGGGCAGAACAAGGCTCAGCCCCGCGATGCCGCCAAGGCCCGGAAACACGCCCACCGAAAGCCCGAGGAGCACCCCGAGCACGAGAAAGGCGAATTGTTGCGGCTGGGCGATCAGGCTCAGCGCGTCCAGCAAAGCCGGACCGGCTGTCGCGAAAAGCTCCATCTCGGGCTCCCCTGCTCGGCGGATGGGTCAGGCCTGTGCCCTGCGGTGCACGCCGCGGGCAGGCCACGAGGTCGAGAATGGCAACCGGCCCGCCACGGGGGGGGCGGGCCGGTGCCCTGTCACGGGCTCAGTTGAGCGAGACGCCGTAGCTCTCTTCGAGCCAGTTGATGACGAAGGCGCGCGTCTCCGCGTCGACCTGCGTGCCGAGGCGGAAGGCCGCCTGCGCCGCGTTGCCGGTCATCTGCGGGTAGACGCCCAGTTCCGCTGCGGCCAGCTCCATGAAGTCATCGCGTGCGATGATCTCGCGCAGCGCCGTGGTGTAGGTGTCGACCACCTCCTGCGGGGCGTTGCCCGGCAGGAAGATCATCTTCTGCGCCGGGAAACCGGCGGTGAAGAAGGTCACCCACGCATCCCACGCCTCGCCTTCGGTCGTGCAGGCGGGCGTCGCCTCGCAGACCTCGGCAAAGGTCGGGATGTCGGGGAAGGTCGGATCGCGCACGATGTTGCCATCGTCGTCCAGCGCGCCCCAGCTCATCATCGGCACGGCCATGCCGCTGTCGACCATCGGCTGCACCGAGCGGATGTAGGCAGACGAGGTCTGGTAGTCGATGTTGGCCTCGCCCCGCTCGAACATCAGGCGCCCGTCGCCGCGGCCCTCGATCCCGAAGACCGGCTGCACGTCGAGGCCCAGCATCTCCCACGCCAGGTTCGGCACGAGGTCGAGGCCCGTGGCGCTCTGCGCGCCCCAGATGAACTCTTGCCCCTGCAGGCCGGTGGCATCCAGCCCGTCCATCATCGCCGCCATGTCGGCGGGCAGGTAGGCCACGCCGCCCGTGCCCGAGACCAGCACGACCTGCCAGTCGTTATACTCGTAGCGCACCCGCGGATCGCCCAGCAGGTAGGGGAACTGCGTCGAGCCCGAGGTGCCGAAGATCAGCGTGCCGTCCGCGGTGTCCTGCTCCTGGAACCAGTTGGCGCCGCTGGTCGAGCCTGCGCCGGGGCGGTAGCGCACCACCACCGTGGGATTGCCCGGCAGATGCTCGGACAGAAGCGGCGCGAAGAAGTTGGCCCAGCGCGCCGAGCCGCCCGATTCCGAGAACGGGATCACGTATTCGACGGTCTGACCCGACAGGTCCACCCCGCCATGCGCATCGGCCAGGGCCGCGCCCGTCAGGGCCGTGCTTGCAGCCAGAATGGCCGCAGCGCCGGCAACCCGGCGCGTCGTTTTCAGGATCATTGGTTTTCCTCCCTTGTGCGCCGGTCCCTTGCTCCCAGCACCCGCGCCACCTCCCTGTGGTGCGGGCCAGTCCCGGCTTGATGCTCGTACCATGACCTGCCAACCTTGCGGCAAGCTTTCGCAGGGGGGAGGGGCGCGGCGGCCATGAGAATCGTGCTTGTCGAAGATAATCAAAGCCTTGCGCAAGGGATCACCTACAGGCTGCAGGATCTCGGCCATGCCGTCGACCTGGTTTCCGACGGTCTGGCGGCCGACGAGTTCCTGCGCGGCGGTGGTGGCGACATGGTGATTCTCGACATAAACCTTCCCCGCGTGGACGGTCTGACGCTGCTCAGGGACATGCGCGCGCGGGGCGACGGGCGGCCCGTGATCCTGCTCACCGCGCGGGCCGAAACCCACGACCGGGTCGAGGGGCTGGACGCGGGCGCCGACGACTATCTCGTCAAACCCTTCGCCATGGCCGAGCTCGAGGCGCGGCTGCGCGCGCTCACCCGCCGCCGCGCCCATGATCACCGCCCGCTCCTTCGGCTCGGCCCCCTCGCGCTCGACCTCGCCGGGCGGCAGGTCAGCATCGGCGGCACCCCGCAGGAACTGCCACGCCGCGAGGTGGCGGTGCTCGAGTCGCTCATGCTGGCCGAGGGGCGCACCGTGTCCAAGGCGGACCTGCTCGATCATGTCTACGGCACCGGTGCCGATGTCGACGAAACCGCGATCGAGGTGCATGTCTCCCGCCTGCGCAAGCGGCTGAAGCCGCACGGCATCTCGATCCGCGTGCGCCGCGGGATGGGCTACGCCATCGCGCTGGCCGAGGATGCGGCGCCGCCATGACGCTCCGCTCGCTCCGCGCGCGGCTGATGCTCATCATCCTGTTGCCGCTGGTGACGCTGGGCGCGGTGATCGGCCTCTGGCAGATCGAGCAATCGCGCCAGACCGCCAAGGAGGTCTTCGACCGCTCGCTCCTGACCACCGCGCTGGCCATCGTCGGCGACGTGGCGCGCTCGGGCGGCGACGCGCTCTCGCTCGGCACCCGTGACCTGTTGTCGAACACCTCGGGCGGGCCGGTGTTCTACCACGTCTACGCCCCCGACGGTGTCTATGTCACCGGCTTCACGCCGCCGCCCGTGACGCCCATCCGCGCCCTCGGCGCCGTGCCCACGGAAGGCGTGGAGTATTTCGACGTCACCTACAACCGCCGCCCCGTCCGCGCGCTGCGCCTCTATGACGTGGCCACGCTCGACGGCATTTCCGGCACCTACACCTACACCGTCTGGCAGGAGCTCGCCGTTCGCGACGCCTTCCTCGCCGAGCTCATTCGCGGCACCGTCCTGATCCTCGTCGTGATCCTCGGCACGCTCGCCTTCGTCGTCTGGTTCGGCGTTGTCGTGGGCCTGCGCCCCCTCGTCGATCTCGAGGATGCGATCTCGCAGCGCGGGCTCGACGACCTCTCGCCGATCCAGCGCCCCGTGCCCGGCGAGGTGCAGGGCCTCGTGCGCCGCCTCAACACGCTCTTCGGGCAGGTGACACAGGCGATGGACACCCAGCGCACGCTGATCTCCAACGCCGCCCACCAGCTCCGCAATCCCATCGCGGGCATCCTCGCCATGGCCGAGGCCGTGCGCTCCGCCCCCGATGGCGACGCCGCCCGCGCCCGCGCCGACGAGCTGGTGCGCTCCGCCCGCCACGCCAGCGACCTCGCCAACCGGCTCCTCACGCTCGAGCGCGTGCAATCCGACAGCGCGCCGCTCGACCTGTCGCGGATCGCGCTCGAGGACATGGTCGAGGATGTCCTCGGCCTCCACCGCGACGAGGCCGAGGGGCGGGGCATCGCCCTTGTCTCCGACCTGCCGCGGCCCGCCCCCGCGCTCAGCGCCGACCGCACGCTCCTGCGCGAGGCGCTGACCAATCTCGTCGACAACGCCCTTGTCCACGGCGGCCCCGACCTCAGCCGGATCGAGATCGCCGCCACCCCCACCGACGCGGGCCTCCGGATCGAGGTGCGCGACGACGGCCGCGGCATCGCGCCCGACCAGCACGCCACCGTGCTCGCCCGCTTCGGCCAGGCGGAACCCGGGCCGGGTTCGGGCCTTGGCCTTTCCATCGCCGAGGCGGTCGTCGAACGCCACGGCGGCAGCCTGACGCTGGCGGGCGCCGAGGGCGGCCTCAGCGTCGCGCTCGAGCTGCCCGCGACCCCTCAGCGCCCCACGGCATAGGCCTGCATCAGCCGCGGCGTGGCCGCCCCCCTCAGCACACCATCGGGCCGCCGCGCCACCGCGCAAAGCCGCCCCGCCGCCCAGGGGGCCGACACCTCGACCCTGTGACCCTTGGCGCGCAACGCCTCGATCGTCGCCTCGGGGAAAGCCGGTTCCACCAGCAGATGCCCCGGCTGCACCGCGCGCGGGAAAAAGCTCGACTGCAGATGCCCGGTGTGGAACAGCGGCCCGTCGATCGCCTCCTGCAGGTTCATCCCGTGATGAATGAGCCGCAGAAGGAACGTCACCTGCCACTGGTCCTGCTGATCGCCCCCCGGCGTGCCGAAGGCATAGGCCGTCCCGTCCGGCCCATGCGCCATCGAAGGCGTCAGCGTCGTCCGCGGCCGCGCGCCGGGGGCAAGCGAGGTCGGCAGCCCCTCGTCCAGCCAGAACATCTGCGCCCGCGTGTTCAGCGGCACGCCAAGGCCCGGGATCACCGGGTTCGACTTCAGCCACCCGCCCGAAGGCGTGGCCGCCACCATGTTCCCCCAACGGTCGACCACGTCGATATGCACCGTGTCGCCCTTCTGGTTGATCAGGTGCTCCATCGTCGGCTCGCCCGCGCCCACGCCCGCCTCGGGCGTCCGCCGCGCCGCGCGCTCGAGGAAGGCCGCGACCTGGGCCTCAAGCCCCGCGATGGCACCGGGCCGCATGTCGAGGCTGGCCCTCTCGCCGATATCCGCCCGATGCGCGGCGTTGTGGGCATCCGACAGCAGCACGTCGATGGGAACGTCATGCAGCGCCGGGTCGCCGTAGTAGCTTTCCCGGTCGGCAAAGGCGCGCTTCAGCGCCTCGGTCGTCAGGTGCACCATCTCCGGCCCCGTGGGGTCCAGCGCCGACAGGTCGTCGCCGGCCAGCATCTGTAGCACCTGCAACAGCGCGGGCCCCTGCGTCCAGGCCCCGCATTTCCACACCGTCCAGCCCGCGTGATCGACCGCCAGAGGCGCCTCGTAACTCGCCTCCCACCCGGCCATGTCCTGCCCGGTCAACACGCCCTTGCGGCGTTCGCCCGTGGCATCCAGCACGCAGGCGTCGCGCAGGTAGTCGTCGATGGCCTCGGCCACGAAGCCCTGCGCATGCGCGCGCCGTGCGGCCTCGATCTGCGCCTCGCGGCCCGGCCCGGCGGCCTCGCCCTCGGCGACCAACCGCTTCCACATTGCGGCGCAATCGGGGTTGCGGAACAGCTCTCCCGCCTTCGGGGGCGTGTCGTTCGGCAGCCAGACCGGGGCCGAGGTCGGCCATTCCTGCCGGAACACCTCGGCCAGCCCCGCGATGGCATTGGCGACTGCGGGCAGCATCGGGTGGCCATGCTCGGCATAGTAGATCGCGGGCGCCAGCACCTCGGCCAATGGCAACCGCCCGTGATCGCGGAGCAGCACCATCCAGGCGTCGAACTGCCCCGGCGTGACGGTCGCCAGCAGCCCCGAACCGGGGATGATCTCCAGCCCCTCGGCCCGGTAATGCGCAATCGTCGCGCCCGCGGGCGCGCTGCCCTGTCCGCAGATCACCACGGGCGTCTCGGCCCCTCCGGGCCGCACGAGGATCGGCACATCGCCCAATGGCCCGTTCAGATGCGGCTCCACCACGTTCAGCACGAAGCCCGCCGCCACCGCGGCATCCGCCGCCGTGCCGCCTGCCTCCAGCATCTTCATCGCCGACTGGCTTGCCAGCCAATGCGTCGTCGAAACCATACCGAAGGTGCCCAGCAACTCCGGCCGCGTCGTGAATGTCATTCCATGTCCCCCCTGTCCCTGTCCGTCCCCTGCTTCTCCCGCAGCCGCATCAGCCGCGCCACGATGGGCGCGCCCGATATGACCAGAAGCACCCGCGTCAGGTGATGCACGATGATGTAGCCCAGATCGGCGCCGACGATAATCGCCAGAACCGTCATTTCCGCCTGCCCGCCGGGCGCGAAAGCGATGAACCCGTCCACCGCGGGGGCCAGCCCGAAGATCACCACCACCTCGGTAAACAGCGCCGCCAGCCCCGCCAGCATCAAGACGAAGATCACCCCCGCCGACACGTCGCGCCGTATCTCGTGCATCGTGACGCCCACGTAGCCCACGCCGATCCCGATCCCGATCATGAATTGCGCCACCAGGATCGCCTCGGCGGGCGGGCGGTAATGGATCACGTCCGTCAGCGACAGGATGCCCGTCACGATCATTGGCCCGAGGATCGACGCGCCGAACAGCCCGATCCGCTCGCCGCCCTTCCACCCGATCAGCGCCGCGGCGACCATGATCGCCATCTCGTGCAAGGGCAGCTCGGAGGCGGGCGCGCCGATGGGATTGTCCAGCGTCACCCCGAAGCCCAGCGTCAGGATCAGGGGGGCCACCGTCACGATGATCAGCACCCGCGTGGCATGGATCAGCGACAAGGCCCGCACGTCGCCCCCCGCCTCCTGCCCGAAGACGACCATGTCCTGCAGGCCCCCGGGCATCGCCGCATACCAGCTTGTCGCCCAGTCGAACTTGTAGACCTTGCGGAAGAACGGCACGCCGACCAGCCCGATCACCGCCACGTAAAGCGGAATGAGCGCGACCGAGGCCGCCATCTGCGGCACCCGCGCCACCACCTCGGGCGTGAGCGAGGCGCCGACCGCCACGCCAAGGATCGTCCGCGCCGCGACCGAAACCTGCCCCAGCCCCTTCAGCGGCGCACCCGCAAGGGCCGCCAGCAGACAGGCCGAAAGCGGCCCGAACAGGAAGGGCAGGGGCAGCGACAGCGCCCAGAACACCCCCGTTCCCAAGACCGCCAGCCCCAGCGTCAGGGCGCGGCGATGCGGAACGGTCAGCGGTGTCGTGAACATGGGGCAGGATCTCCGGGGTCTTGCATATGCCTGTATCCAGCCGTATGCAATCCCGAACAACGGGACCGCCATGCCACAAGACAGCAGCCAGACCGACGCCTCGCAGGGCCACGACGCCTACACCCGGCTTCTCACCGAGATCCGGCATGGCCGTTTCTCGCCCGGCGACCGGCTGACCGAGACCGATCTTGCCACCCGCCTCGGCACCTCCCGCACCCCCGTGCGCGAGGCGATCCGGCTTCTCGAGGCCGACGGCCTCGTCATCCACACCCCCCGCGTCGGCGCGGTCATCCGGCAGCTCGACTACGCCGAGATCACCGAGCTCTACGAGATGCGCGGCGTGCTTGAGGGCACCGCCGCCCGCTTCGCCGCCCGCGCGGCCTATCCGTCCGAGATCGACGAGATGGCCGCGATCAACGCCGAGATGGCCGCGGCGCTCACCGACGTCGACCGCCTCTACGAAGCCAACCGCCAGTTCCACGACATCCTCAGGAACGCCGCCCGCAACCGCTTCCTCCTGCGCGCGGTCGAGGCGGTGCAGAAGACCCTCCTGATCCTCGGCCCCTCCACGATGGAGGAAGGCTCCCGCGCCGAGGCCGCCGTGGCCGAACATGGCCATTT
>CBFIFZ010000098.1:0-10614 GCA_965661995.1 Roseicyclus sp. | reverse complement strand
CTCTCGGCTGTCCATGTGTGGGGGGGGTACCCCCTGTCGGGTTGTGCGTGCCGACGCGATCCATCTATCCACAGGATATACCGATTCAACCTCTCTGCTGTCATGTCCACTTGAGTGTGGTTAAGCACCTTCGCAGTGAGTCGGCTGGTAGGTAGGTCAAGTAGCGCCTGCCTAAATTAGTTAGGCAAAAGCAAGTACTTGCGGGTTAGTATGGCGGAGAGACAGGGATTCGAACCCTGGAGACGGTTTCCCGCCTACACACTTTCCAGGCGTGCGCCTTCGACCACTCGGCCACCTCTCCGTGCGGCGCGGGATAGCGCAGGGGCATACGCAAAGGCAAGACCAAAGCGGCGGCCATCGGCCCATGTAAAAGAGATTCACTTTTTTTCGTCGCTCCCCTTGCACCGGCCGCGCGGTCTCCCATATCCGTTAATGTGATTAACATTTACATTAACCCGCCGAAAAGGAGACCCCGATGACCACCACCGCAAGTGCTGCCGTGCCCGCCGAGGCCACCGTCCAGCACGCCAAGGGCTGGTTCGCCCGCGCCGAGGCGTGGCTCGACGACAAGGGCAAGGGGGCGTGGATCGCCGCCATGGTCCTTGGTTTCATCCTGTTCTGGCCCATCGGCCTCGCCCTTCTCGCCTACATGATCTGGAGCAAACGCATGTTCAACGGTTCCTGCGCGTCCAAGCGCACCGCCCACACCCACAAGTTCCGCTCGTCCGGCAACACGGCCTTCGACGCCTACAAGGCCGACACGCTGCGCCGCCTGGAAGACGAACAGGGCGCCTTCGAGGCCTTCCTGCAGCGCCTGCGCGATGCCAAGGACAAGTCCGAGTTCGACCAGTTCATGGAAGACCGCGCCAAGGCCGCCCGCGCCGACAGCGACACCGCCGGGGCGTAACCTTCCCCACCGCCCGGCCCGCGGCCCCCGGATGTCCCCCGGGGGCCGCATTTGCGACCTTTCCCCTTTCCGAATCCCGGTAGATCCCCCATGTCCATGCCCATGAGCACCGCCCTGCCCGACCCCGACTACGATCATGCCTTCTACGACGGCGTGCCGGCCAAGCGTCTCTTCGCCTGGGTGGTCGACGTGCTGCTCGTCACGGTCATCACCTTCATCCTCGGGCTTCTGACCCTGTCGGTCCTGTGGTGGATCTGGCCGCTGACCTTCATCGCGGTCAGCTTCTTATACCGCACGGGCAGCATCGCGGCCTGGTCGGCCACACCCGGCATGCAGCTCATGAACATCGAGCTGCGCAATTCCATGGGCGCCCGCTTCAGCGGCGGCGAGGCGGCGCTGCATACGCTGGCCTTCATGGTTGCGACGGGCTTCGTGATCCTGCAGATCATATCGATCGTGATGATGGTCATGGGCAGCCGTCACCAGGGCCTGCACGACCTTCTGATCGGGTCGGCGGCGATCAATCGCCCGCGCTGAGAGGCGGCGTCACACCTGCTGACCGAAACGTAAAAAACCTGTTGCGGGCCCCCGCGGCAGTGGTGCAGGCTTTGGCCAACTCCGAAGGACCGGCCCTGGCCGGAACACAGCCATGCGTCATACGCTGCCCATCGCACCGCAATTCTACGTGACGGCCCCGCAAAGCTGTCCGTATCTCGATGGCCGGCGCGAGCGCAAGCTGTTCACCGCGCTTCAGGGTGGGCAGGCCGAGAAGCTGAACAACGCGCTCAGCAAGCAGGGCTTCCGCCGGTCGCAGAACGTTCTCTACCGCCCGTCCTGCACCGATTGCGCGGCCTGCCTGTCGGCGCGCATCCGGGTCGCCGATTTCGAGCCGCGCAAGCGGCACCGCCGCATCCTGCGCCGCAATGACAGCCTATCGCGTAGCGCGCGGTCGGCCTGGGCGACCGAGGCGCAATACGAACTCTTCCGCCGTTACCTTGACGCGCGTCACGCCGATGGCGGCATGGCCGACATGGACGTGTTCGAGTTCGCCGCAATGATCGAGGAAACACCGGTCCGCACCCGCGTGATCGAGTATCGCGACGAGGCCGCCCCTGCCGGGCTCGACGGCGAGGCGCCGCTGGCGGCCGTCTGCCTGACCGATATTCTCGATGACGGGCTGAGCCTGGTCTATTCCTTCTTCGATCCGGTCCGGACGCCCGACAGCCTCGGCACCTACGTGATCCTCGACCATGTCGAGATCGCGCGCGAGGCGGGGCTGCCTTACGTCTACCTCGGCTACTGGGTGCCGGGCTCGTCCAAGATGGGCTACAAGGCGAAGTTTCCCGCACTCGAGGTCTACGTGGGCGGCCAGTGGCAGCCGCTGGGCGACCCGGCGGACTACTCGAACCACACCCACCCGCTCTCGGTCGATCCGATCGCGCAGCAGGTCGCACAGATCAGCCTTCCCGACCTGCGCAGCGAAGACTGAGTCCCCCCCCCTACAACGCCTGACCGGTCGCACCTTGCCTTTGGCGCGCCAGCCTTGCTTGCGCGTGAAACGCGACAGGGGGGCCGCGAAGCCCCCCTGCCCTGTCTTGCGATTGTCCCGCTCCGCTAGTTCAGCAGGTCCGGCAGGATCGTGACGATCCCCGGGAAGAGCCACAGCAGCCCCAGACCGATCACCTGGATGCCGACGAAGGGCAGCACCCCGCGGTAGATATGGCCCGTGGTCACGCCCGCCGGCGCCACGCCGCGCAGGTAGAAGAGCGCGAAGCCGAAGGGTGGCGTCAGGAACGAGGTCTGCAGGTTCACCGCGATCATGATCGTCACCCAGGCCGGGTCGAGCGTGCCGCCGTAGATCACCGGCCCCACGATCGGGATCACGATGTAGATGATCTCGAGGAAGTCGAGCACGAAGCCGAGGATGAACAGGATCAGCATGACGACGAGGAAGACGACCATCTCGTTGTCGAAGCTGCGCAGGAACTGCTGGATGTAGTGTTCGCCCCCGAAGGAGATCAGAACCAGGTTCAGAAGCTGCGAGCCGATCAGGATGGTGAACACCATCGACGTCACCTTGGCCGTCTCGCGCACCACCGGGCTGAGGATGTTCATCCGGAACAGCACCCAGCAGCTGAAGAGCAGCCCGAAGAAGGCGAAGTGATAGGCGAACTGGGCGATCACGTAGGCGACCCAATCCTCGAAGGGCACGATCTCGCGCGTGATGCGCAGGTCGAAGTTGACGCCCAGCAGGATCATGATGACCAGCGCGAAGGAGGCCCAGATCACGATCTTGGACTTGCCGTTCTCTTCCTTCAGCTTGCGGTAGGCCGCGAGCATGATCGCGCCCGCCGCACCAAGCGCCGCGGCGGGTGTCGGGTTGGTGATGCCGCCGAGGATCGAGCCCAGCACCGCCACGATCAGGACGAGCGGCGGGAAGACCACGCGCAGAAGCTCGTTCTGCGACAGGCGCCCCATCGCCTCGCGCGCGCCGTAGAGCGTCAGGATCATCGGCACCGCCATGATCATGAAGGTGGCCCCCGGCCCGGTTGCAGGCGAGATGAACAGGATATCGACGATCAGCGCGAGGATCACGCCGACGGCTCCCACGATGAGCGGCACGGGGTTCGAGGACGGCGACACGCCGCGGGCGAGGATCAGGACAAGCGCCAGCAGGGTGAAGATCACCCCCACGCCCGAGCCGATCGGCGCGGCATTATCGAAGGCGGCCTCGAGCGCTGCGGTGCGCTCTTCCTCGGTCAGTTCGACCGCGGCGCCGGTGTCGCCCGCCTCTGCCATGGCAGTGCGGACCGAGACGGCCTCGTCCCACGCCTCCTGACCGTGCAGGTCGATCATCGAGGCCTGGCACTGTTCGGACACGTTGGTCCGCAGCACGGACCCGCCCTCGCGTTCGGCATAATCCGAGACGCTGATGGTCTGGCTGCCGATGACGTTGGCGCTGAAGGCCAGCACGACCGCAAGGATCAGGCCGACGGGGGCGAAAAGGTACCAGGTCAGCGCCTCGTTGCGCGTCACCGGTTCACCGGCGGCGGCGCTGAACTGCACCGGCGGGGCGCTTGCGGGCCGCACCAGCGCGAAGCCGAAGGCATAGAGCGCGTAGAGAAGCGCCAGGAACAGGCCCGGAAGCAGAGCCGCCTGGAACAGCGTGCCGACCGACAGAACCGCCGGCTCGCCAAGGAAGGTCAGCGCGTCGTTACAGCCGGCAAGCTGGGCGCGCGTCTCTTGGCCGGTGGCGTAGAGGTCGCCCACCAGCGTGCCCAGCAGAACGATCACGATCGACGGCGGGATGATCTGGCCCAGCGTGCCCGATGCCGCGATCACACCGGTCGCAAGCTCAGGCGAGTAGTTGTTGCGGAGCATAGTGGGCAGCGCAAGCAGGCCCATGGTCACCACGGTCGCGCCGACGATCCCGGTCGAGGCAGCAAGGAAAGCGCCCACGATCACGATGGACACGGCCAGACCGCCCGGCAGCGGGCCGAAGACACGCGCCATGGTGGTCAGCAGGTCCTCGGCGATCTTCGAGCGCTCCAGCGTGATGCCCATCATCACGAACATCAGCACGGCGAGCAGCGTCTCGATCGACTGGCCCGCGATGACGCGCTCGTTCATCCGGTTGACGATGAAGGAGATGTTGCGCTCCATCGCCTGTTCCCAGCCACCGGGGAACACGGGTTCCTCGATCCTGGGCAATTCCGGGTATCGGAAGACCGATATGCTGTCCCGGATCACGCCTTCGGCGACGAGCGCCGCGTATTCCGCCGAGCTCGTGTCGATGGCCTGGTGGATCAGCAGCCCCGCACTGTCGAGTGCCGCGATGATGGCGAAGGAAATGACGCCCGCGCCACCGATGGCGAAGGCCACCGGAAATCCGGTCATGATCCCCGCGAAGAGGGTCAGGAAGACGATGATCAGACCGACCTCGACCCCATCCAGTCCGAAAAGCATGCTGTGATGTCCCCTTGGCTCGTTCGGCGGCCCGTGCGACGGCGCGCGCGGCTTTCCGTGTTAGTTGTTCAGGTCGATCCGGAGTGGATCGCGTGCTCGAGGTCTTCGGCCTCGTCCCCCATCACGTCGCGGTCGAGATACTTGCCATCGCTGGCCTCCCCTTCCTTCCACTCGCAGTAGGAGCGCCAGAAGAAGGCGACCGCCTGCAGGAAGACCATCACGCAGAAGAGCACGATGAGGACCTTGAACAGGAAGTAGGCGTTGAAGCCGTTCGGGCTGAAGCCGATCGTCTCCACGTTCCAGCGGAAGATGCGGCTTTGCATCATCATCCGGTCCAGCTCGGAGGTCGAGGTCACGGATGGCGTCATCAGGTGACGCCACATGAAGAACCAGGCGTAAAGGTAGGTGATGACGACGGCCGGTATCATGAAGAAGAGGCAGCCGAACATGTCGATCATCTTCTTCGTGCGGAACTTAACTGCCGAGTAGACGAGGTCGACGCGCACATGGCTGCCCTGCACGAAGGTGTAGGAGACGCAAAGGCAGACGACGATGGCGTTCCAGAACTTCAGCCCCTCGGCCCACCAACTCAGGTCGAAGGCGACCGCGGTGCCGAAGGGCCCCAGCTCGATCGCGGCGACGCGGAAGATGCGCTGCAGGAAAACGATCATCACCTGGATCAGGACCATGATCAGGCCGGCCCAGGCCGCCGTGCGACCGACGGCGTTGGCGAATGTCTCGAGTATGCGGACCCCTGTCCAAAGGATCTCGCGCTTCCAGGCCATGCCGAGCGCGGTGATCACGAGGAAGGTGGTGAAGACGACGAAGAAGAACTCGACCGAGGCGCCGTAGTAGATGAAGCGCATCACGGCTTCGGGGTTGGACCAGTCCAGCCACGCCCCTGGGTTCGTGACCGCCACGAACAGGTGATAGGGCGCCAGCGCGATATTCTGGAGCACCCAAAGGATGAAGTCGATCATGCGGTAATCCCCCGGAACGCCGCCGCTGGGCGGCGCGTCATGTCTCGGACCGGTCGCGAAATCCCCGCCCGGCGCAAGGCCGGACGGGGCAATCTGTCAGGCTGCGATCAGCCTGCGTTCACGCGGTTGCGCTGGCGCATGAATTCGCCATCGGCGACTTCGTACCAGCCCGACGACTCGTTGATCGAGGCGAAGACGCTGTTGGCGATCTCAGCATAGATCGGGTCGCCCATGTTCTCCTCGCGGACTTCCGCGGCGGCACGGCCAAAGGCATCCCAGACGTCTTCCGGGAACTGGCGAACCTGAACGCCACCGGCCTGCAGACGGGCCAGAGCGGCACCGTTCTCGGCCAGCGACAGCGCGGTGTTCTGCGCATGCGCAGCTTCACAGGCCACCTTGCAGATGGTCTGCTGCTGGGGCGTCAGGGATTCCCAGATCTGCTGGTTGAAGACCAGCGACAGGGTCGAGCCCGGCTCGTGGAAGCCAGCGGCGTAGTAGATGTTGGTGACTTCCTGGAAGCCCATCCGCTCGTCCGCGTAGGGACCGATCCATTCCGCGCCGTCGATCTGGCCCGAGGCAAGCGCCTGGTAGATCTCGCCGCCGGGGATGTTCTGGACCGAGGCGCCGAGACGACCCAGCACCTGGCCACCCTGGCCCGGCATGCGGAAGCGCAGACCCTGAAGATCCTCGACCGAGTTGACCTCGATGTTGAACCAACCGCCGGGCTGCATCGCGGTCTGGCCGCACATCAGCGGCTTGAGGCCGAAGAGCGAGGACAGGTTGTCGTGCAGTTCCTGACCGCCGCGGCGGTAGTACCAGTTGGCCATTTCCTGCGCCGTCATGCCGAAGGGCACGGCGGTGAAGAAGGCGAAGGCCGGGTGCTGGTTGAGGAAGTAGTATTCTGCCGAGTGATAGAGGTCAGCCTGACCGGACGACACAGCGTCGAACACCTCGAAGGCGCCCACAAGGCTGCCCGCGGGCATCTTGTTGAAGCTGAGCTGACCGTCGGTCATGGCGGTGATGTAGTCGATGGCCAGCTGGGCGGCGTCATCGAAGACCGCGAAGCCGTCGGGCACCGAGGTGACCAGCGTCAGAGTGCGGTTGCCCTGTGCATAGGCCGGTGCGGCCAGCGACGTCGTGGCGGCGGCTGCGCCACCGATTGCAGACGTTCTCAAGAAAGAACGACGGTCCATTCGGAATCCTCCCCGATATTTTGGAACTCTCCGCGCCCCTCCTCAGGACCGCGGTTGTGGTTATGACCCACAAGTATCGGCACGTTAGCGAAGGCATCCGGCGCAGAAAACAGGTTTTCGCCCTCGAAAGGTCGATTTCTGTAAAAAAACTTTACCAAAATCACCTGTAGGATCGAATTTCGCGCCCCGGTTGTGCGATGGCACTTGGTGTTAGCGCCAACAATTGCAAAGCTGTGCGTCCGGCCGCAGCCCCATCGAGGGGATACAACTTGTCACGCCTCCCGCGCGAGGCTCAGAATCGTCCATCGTTGCGACAACAACTTTCGATTCGTTGCGCCCGCGCTCGGCCGGGCGACATTTTCGGCCATTTTGCAGGTTGACGCCTGCCCGCCCCCTTTCTAGTGTCCCGCGCACGCAAAGCAGACGGAGCAGCTGGCCATGGCCCGCATCCTCGTAATCGTAGGGACCACGCGCATGGGTCGGTGACGACAGCCATACCGGTTTCCCATGCGCCCTCGGATCGAAGCCGGGGGCTTTTTTATGTCGAAAGACACCTTGGACGAACAATGATCGCAGACACTGATGTCGACAGCAGAAGGACAAACGCGATGACACGGCAGATGACCGGCGCGAAGATGGTGGTCGAGGCTCTGAAGGACCAGGGCGTCGAGGTCGTATTCGGGTATCCCGGCGGCGCCGTGCTTCCGATCTATGACGAGATTTTCCAGCAGAACGAGATCCGGCACATCCTCGTCCGCCACGAACAGGGCGCGGTCCACGCCGCCGAGGGCTATGCACGCGCCACCGGCAAGCCGGGCGTCGTCCTGGTGACCTCGGGCCCCGGCGCGACGAACGCGGTCACGGGGCTGGTCGATGCGCTGATGGATTCGATCCCGATCGTCGTGCTCACCGGCCAGGTGCCGACCTTCATGATCGGCTCGGACGCCTTCCAGGAGGCCGATACCGTCGGCATCACGCGGCCCTGCACCAAGATGAACTGGCTGGTGAAGGACACCGACCGCCTGTCGGGCACCATTCACGAGGCGTTCCACATCGCCACCCAGGGCCGCCCCGGCCCGGTGCTGGTCGATATCCCCAAGGACGTGCAATTCGCCACCGGCGGCTACACCGAGAAGCCGAAGGTCTCGCTCGGCCACTACCAGCCCAAGGTCAAGGGCGACCCCGAGATGATCGAGGCGCTGGTCGCCGCGATGGAACAGGCCGAGCGCCCGGTCTTCTACACGGGCGGAGGCGTCATCAACTCCGGCCCCAAGGCCAGCGCGCTTCTGCGCGAGCTGGTCGAGGCGACCGGCTTTCCGATCACCTCCACGCTGATGGGTCTGGGCAGCTACCCCGCCTCGGGCGACAAGTGGCTGGGGATGCTCGGGATGCACGGGCTCTACGAGGCCAATCTCGCGATGCATGGCTGCGACCTGATGATCAACGTGGGCGCGCGCTTCGACGACCGGATCACGGGCCGGATCGCGGATTTCAGCCCGGGCTCGCTGAAGGCGCATATCGACATCGACCCCTCCTCGATCAACAAGGTGATCCACGCCGATTTCCCGATCATCGGCGACGTGGCCCATGTGCTCGAGGACATGCTGCGCATCTGGAAGGCGCGCGGGCGCAAGACCAACAGCCCGGCGCTGGAGAAGTGGTGGGGCCAGATCGAGGAATGGCGCGCGGTGAAATGCCTGCGCTACACCAACTCCGAGACCACCATCAAACCGCAATACGCGCTGGAGCGGCTCGAGGCGCTGACCAAGAACCATGACCGCTACATCACGACCGAGGTCGGCCAGCACCAGATGTGGGCGGCGCAGTACCTCGGCTTCGAGGATCCGAACCGCTGGATGACCTCCGGGGGCTTGGGCACGATGGGCTACGGCACGCCCGCCTCCATCGGCGTGCAGATCGCGCATCCGGATGCGCTGGTCATCAACGTCGCGGGCGAGGCCTCGTGGCTGATGAACATGCAGGAGATGGGCACCGCGGTGCAGTACCGCCTGCCCGTGAAGCAGTTCATCCTCAACAACGAGCGTCTGGGCATGGTGCGCCAGTGGCAGGAGCTGCTGCACGGTGAGCGCTACAGCCACAGCTGGTCCGAGGCGCTGCCCGATTTCGTCAAGCTGGCCGAGGCCTTCGGGGCCAAGGGCATCCTCTGCACCGATCCCAGGGATCTCGACGACGCGATCATGGAGATGCTGGAGTATGACGGCCCCGTCATCTTCGACTGTCTCGTCGAAAAGCACGAGAACTGCTTCCCGATGATCCCCTCGGGCAAGGCGCATAACGAGATGCTGCTGGGCGAGGCCGAGACGCAGGGCGTGATCGACGCCGAGGGCGGCGTTCTCGTCTGACGCCATCCCGGGTGACCTGATTTGAAACGGCGGGCCGCGCACAGCGGCCCGCCGTTTCGCTGTTCGCCTCAACCCCCTGTTCATGAACCGAAAAGCTGCAGCCCAAGGCTGTGCCAGCCGGGGGCTTGCAACCACGGCGACGTCTGTTAGCCTGAAAGCGACACAAACGATGTCGCATTTGGGCTATTGCCCGTCGTCCCGCTACAAGTTGGCCGGGCAAACTTTCCACTGAATGCGTCGGATAAACCGAAGAAACGGACAGGAGGGACATGTGTTCAGCCACATCATGGTGCCGGTCGATCTGGCCCACCCCGACAAGCTGGAGGCCGCGCTCAAGACCGCCGCGGACCTTGCCGGCCATTACGGCGCGCGCGTCACCTACGTGGGCGTGACCACCGGACAGCCCAGTTCGGTCGCGCACACGCCGAAGGAATACGCCGAAAAGCTCGCGAAATTCGCGGCGATGCAGGCCGAGGTGAACGCGGTGGCCGAGGTCGCCTCGCATGCCATCACCGCCCATGACCCGGCGGTGGAGCTCGACCGCAAGCTGGAGGAAGCCGTGCACGAGATCGGCGCTGATCTCGTCGTGATGGGCTCGCACATCCCCCGAACCTTCGATCTCGGCAGCCACGGCGGCCGGGTCGCCACCCATACCGACGTCTCGGTGATGCTGGTTCGCGCCTGATCCAGCCCGCGCCGCATCCCCACCCAGGCAAAAAGGACACGCGCATGACTGATACGACACCAGACCAGGGCATCCCACAGCCGGAAGGCGAGGTGGACCTGATCGATACGGAGTACGACATCGGGCAGGACAACATCGAGGGCAACCTCGGCCCGTTCGGCTTCGACATCCACAACCCGGTCTTCCTGATCTCGGGGCTGTCGGTGGTGGCCTTCGTGGCCTACGCCCTGCTCGCCCCGAACCAGGCGGGCGAGTTCTTCGGCTGGCTGCGCCCGACCCTGACCTCGAGCTTCGACTGGTTCTTCCTGTCGGCGGCCAACATCTTCGTGCTCTTCTGCCTCGCCCTCATCGTCCTGCCCGTGGGCAAGGTGCGGCTGGGCGGCGCGGATGCGACACCCGACTATTCCTATGCGGGCTGGTTCGCGATGCTCTTCGCCGCCGGCATGGGCATTGGGCTGATGTTCTTCGGCGTGCTGGAACCGGCCTATTACTTCGGCACGCCCTGGGGCGATGCGCCCCT
>CBFIFZ010000097.1:0-10658 GCA_965661995.1 Roseicyclus sp. | reverse complement strand
CGGCCTCGGCCACGGCCGCCTCGGCCTGCGCGCGCGAGCGTGCATCCAGAAGCGTGGGCGTCGCGGGTTCCACCCGCGCGACCACGGTCTCGTCGGCGACCACCCTGTCGCCCACCGCCACGGGCGCGCGCAGCGCGGTGCCCGCGATGGGGGCCGCCACCTCGTAGAGGTCGCGGATGCGCGTGCGCCCATCGGCGTCGATCGTCACCTGCATCGGCGCCGCGATCACCTCGATCAGGTCGACCGGCACCGGGTCCTCGCGGAAGGCGACGTAAGCCAGCCCGCCCAGCAGGGCGACACCCGCCAGCGACAGGCCAATCGTTCGCGTGGTCCAGACCATATCACTTACTCCCGTGTTTTCATGACGGCCACCAGGTCCATCCGGTCGATGCGGCGGCGCACGATCATCACCGAGACGAAACTGGCGCTCAGCACGACCAGGCTCGCCCATGCGAAACTGGCCGGTTCCAGCACCAGCGGTATCGCGTAGAGGTCCGAGGTGAAGCTTGTGGTCAGCGCATGCGCGATCCACGCGCCCAGAAGCCAGCCCACCGGCTGCGCGATCAGCGCCAGAAGCATCGTCTCGCCCACCAGGACCTGGCTCACCTCGCCCCGCGTGAAGCCGAGGATGCGCAGGCTCGCAAGCTCGCGCGCGCGCTCCGACATCTGGATGCGCGCACCGTTATAGGCCACGCCCACCGTGATCAGGATCGCGATGGCGGCATAGACGGTGTTCACCACCACCACGTTCTCGCTGATCGTGTCCTCGAAACTGGCGCGGTTCTCGTTCATCTCGATGAGGCCCGACAGCATCGGCGTCTCCTGCAGGGCCGCGTGCAGGGCGGGCAGCTGTGCGGGGTCGATCAGCACGTTGGCGACCGAGATTTGCGGGCTGCGCCGGAAAAGCCGGTCGAGGTAGCCGATCTCGACGTAGGCGCCGAGGCCGAAATACTGCTCCACCAGCCCCGCCACGACCAGCTCGTGCGTCTCGCGGCGGCCGGTCATGAACTCGACCTCCAGCATCTCGCCCACCTCGATTTCCAGCTGCTCGGCCAGCCGGTCCGACAGAAGGATGCCGCCCGGCGGCGGGTCGACGGGCTGGCCGCTTGCGCCGATCACGCGGGATAGCTCCGCGCCATCGGGGCGCACCTCGATCGAGATGCGCTTTTCGCGCGGCCCGTTTCGAAGCGTCGCCGCGTGGAACTGCATCGCCTCGGCCTGCAGCACGCCGGGCAGGTTCATCACGTCGGCAAGCGCCGTTTCCGGCACGTCCTCGGCGAACATGATCATCGCGTCCTGCCGGAACGACTGGTTGAAGGCGAGGTCGATGATCCGCGTCAGCGCGTCGAACATGAACCCGGACGCGATGACCGAAGCCGTGGCCGCGCCAAGCCCGAGCGCCGTCAGCAGGCTGCGGACGGGCCAGCGGATGACGCTGCGCAGGACCATGATGGTGGTCTGTTTCAGGCGAAGGGCCGCCATCGCGCGGTCGGCCAGCGTCTTGCGGAAGACGGGCGGCGCGGGGGGCTGCATCGCGACCGCGGGGGCCAACCGCGCGGCCATGAGGGCTGCACGCAGCGCGCCCGCCATCGTGGTGACGAGGGCCGCCAGCCCCGACATCGCGTAGACCCAGAGCGGCACGCGGAAGATCAGGTAGGGGAAATCGAAGAACTCGGCGTATTGCCCGGCCATCCCGCGGGCAAGGATCGTGCCGCCCGCCCATCCCAGCGCCACGCCGATGACCGCGATCAGCGTCGCCAGAAGCAGGTAATGGAGCGAGATTTCCACGTCGGAATACCCCAGCGCCTTCAAAAGCCCGATCTCGGCCCGGTCGAGCGCCACGATCCGGCTCATCACCATGCCGACGAGAAAGGCGGAGATGGCAAAGAAGATGGGCGGCACCACCATCGCCATGCCGCGCAACTGGTCGATCTCGGTCGCGACGAAAGCATCCGACATCTGTTGGTCGCGCCCATAGGCGCCTTGGCCGCCATATGGGTCGAGCAGCAGGTCCAGCGCCTCTTTCACGTCCTCGAGCCTTGCGTCCGCCGTCAGGCGCAGGGCGACATGGTTGAAGGCGCCGGCCATGTCGAAACCGGCCTCCATCTCGGGCTCGGGCATCCAGATGATGCCGAACCCCTCGTTGTCGGGCATCAGTGCGCCGGGGCCGATGGTGTAGATGAACTCCGGCGACAGGGCCGTCGCGGTGATCGTCAGCGCGCGGCGCTGGCCGTTGAGGTTGGCGTGGAAGACGTCGCCGATCTCGAAGCCGTTGGCCTCGGCGAAGGCGGTGGTGACCATCACCTCGCCCGGGCGTTCGGGCGGCACGCCGCCGCGCAGGATCGGCACGTTCAGAAGCGGGTCGTCGCCCGCGGGCCAGGACAGCATCTGCCCCATCGCCACCTCGACCCGGTCCGGCAGGTCCAGCACGGCAAAGCCCTGAACCCGCGCCTCGGCCCCGGTCACGCCGGGGATCTCCATGATCTCCGACATCAGCCGGTCGGGCGCGCGACGCGCCTGGGCGAAGACCTCGGCGAAGCGGTTGCGCTCGTAATAGGCGTCGCGCGTTTCGGTCAGGGCGGTGTGCATGCCGACCGCCGTCAGCAGGATCGCCACCCCGCAGGCCAGCACCACGGCGATGGCCAGCCCCTGCAGCCAGAGGCGCTGGAAATCGCGCAAGAGCTTGATGTCGATCGCCTGCATCCCTGCTCTCACCAGCTGATGTCGTGGGGGGCAAGGCGGGTCTCGTTCACCTCGACATTCGCGATCCTGCCGTCGGCGAAATTGATGACGCGATGGGCCATGGCGCGGATGCCCGCGTTGTGGGTGATGACCACCGTGGTGGTGCCCAGATCGTCGTTGATCTCCTTCAGCACCTCCAGCACCGCAACACCGGTCTTGCTGTCGAGCGCGCCCGTGGGCTCGTCACAGAGCAGAACCTCGGGCTGCTTGGCGATGGCGCGCGCGATGGCGACGCGCTGCTGCTCGCCGCCCGACATCTCGGCCGGGAAATGATCCAGCCGGTGGGTGAGGCCAACGCGCTCCAGCGCCTCGTCGGCGCGCATCGGGTTCGGGGCCACGTCGGTGACCAGCTGCACGTTCTCGCGCGCCGAGAGCGAGGGGACGAGGTTGTAGAACTGGAAGACGAAGCCGACATGGTCGCGCCGGTAGCGCGTCAGCGCCCGGTCGCCGAGCTCGGTCAATTCGAGGTCGCGGAACCAGACCCGGCCCGAACTGGCGTGGTCGAGACCGCCGAGGATGTTGAGTAGCGTCGACTTGCCCGACCCCGAGGGGCCGAGCAGCACGGACAATTCTCCGGCGTAAAGCTCGAGGTCCACGCCCGAGAGCGCGTGAACCTTGATCTCGCCGGTATCGTAGACCTTGCTCAGGTCCTCGGTGCGAAAGACGATCTGTGGCATGGCGTGTCCTGTCGCGCCATATCTCGCACAGGCGCGGGCCAGATGATTTGATGTGTCTCAACCCCGCGCCGATTGTTTGGCTTGAGGGGCAGGGGGCAACTCGGTTACCAAGGGCGCAAGTCGTCTCATTATTCGGCCCCAAGTTTCACTATATGGAACACTCCATGTCCGACACCCGCGCCAACCGCCGCTACCGCAGCCAGGAATGGTTCGACAATCCCAACAACCCGGGCATGACCGCGCTGTATCTCGAGCGCTACCAGAACCAGAGCTTCACCCGCGCCGAGCTGCAGAGCGAGCGGCCCATCATCGGCATCGCCCAGACCGGCAGCGATCTTGTGCCCTGCAACAAGATCCACGTCTTCCTGATGGACCGGATCAAGGCGGGCATCCGTGACGCGGGCGGCATCCCGATGGAGTTTCCCGTCCACCCGATCCAGGAGACGGGCAAGCGGCCCACGGCGGCGCTGGATCGCAACCTGCAATACCTGAGCCTTGTCGAGGTGCTGCACGGCTACCCGATCGACGGGGTCGTGCTGACGACCGGCTGTGACAAGACCACGCCCGCCATGCTGATGGGGGCGGCGACCGTCGACCTTCCGGCCATCGCGCTGAACGGCGGGCCGATGACGGATGGCTGGTGGCAGGGCAAGCGCGCAGGGTCGGGCACGATCATCTGGGAAAGCCGCCGCCTGCTGGCGGAGGGCAAGATCGACTACGACGAGTTCATGGAACGCGCCTGTGCGTCGGCGCCCTCGCTGGGGCATTGCAACACGATGGGCACGGCCTCGACCATGAACGCGCTGGCCGAGGCGCTGGGCATGACCCTGCCGGGGGCGGCGGCGATCCCCGCGCCCTTCCGCGAGCGGATGGAAATGGCCTATCTGACAGGCCGTCGCATCGTCGAGATGGTCGAGGCCGACCTGAAGCCCTCCGACATCCTGACGCGCGCGGCCTTCCTGAACGCGATCAAGGTGAACACCGCGATCGGCGGTTCAACGAATGCGCCGCCGCACCTGCAGGCCATCGCGCGTCACATGGGGGTGGAGCTCGATGTCACCGACTGGCAGGAACACGGGCTGAAGCTGCCGCTCCTGGTGAACATGCAGCCGGCGGGCGCCTACCTGGGCGAAAGCTTCTTCCGCGCGGGCGGGGTTCCGGCGGTGATGGGCGAACTCATGGCCGCGGGCCAGCTGGACGGGTCGGTGATGACGGCCTCGGGCCTGCCGCTGTCCGAGGCTCTGGCGGGTGCCCGCAGCCGCGATCAGGACGTCATCCGCCCCTTCGACCAGCCGCTCCGCGAGGATGCGGGCTTCGTGGTGCTGCAGGGCAACCTTTTCGACTCCGCGCTGATGAAGACCTCCGTCATCTCCGAGGATTTCCGCGCGCGGTTCCTGACGGGCGGCGTCTACGAGGCCCGTGCGGTCGTCTTCGAAGGCCCCGAGGATTACCACGACCGCATCAACGACGCCGCTTTAGGCATTGATGAGCATACGATATTGTTCATCCGCAACGTCGGCTGCGTGGGCTATCCCGGCTCGGCCGAGGTGGTGAACATGCAGCCGCCCGACGCGCTGATCCGGGCGGGAATCCGGCACCTGCCCACGGTCGGTGACGGGCGGCAGTCTGGCACCTCGGAAAGCCCCTCGATCCTCAACGCCTCGCCCGAGGCGGTGGTGGGCGGTGGCCTTGCGCTGCTGCAGACGGGCGACCGGGTGCGGCTGGACCTGAACGCAGGAACGCTTGACGCGCTGGTGGACGCGGCCGAATGGCAGGCCCGCCGCGACGCTTGGCAACCGCCCGAGATCACCCACCAGACCCCATGGCAGGAAATCTATCGCAGCCACGTGGGCCAGCTGGCGCAGGGCGGATGCCTGGAACTGGCGACCGCCTACCAGCGCATCGCCCGCGATCTGCCGCGCGACAACCACTGACGCCGGGGCCGTCGCGGCCGTTTCATGTCCGGGCCGGACAGTGCTACCGTTCCGGCATGGACCTCAGGACCTTCCCCCTCGTCGTGCTCTGCGCGACCATGGCGGTCTGGCCGGTCGCCAGCGGCGCGCAGGACCTTTCCGGCTGTGCGCCGATGAGCCTGCCTGTCGAGCGGTTGAGCCCGCCGCCAAGCCCCTATGCCGACTTCTGCGCCCGCGAGCCGGAGGCCTGCGCGCTGGAGGGCGATGCCGTTCTCGCCTGGAGCGTGCCACTCCACGAGCAGCTTTCGGCGATCAACAGCGCCGTCAATTCCGAGATCCGCTTCACCCCGGATATCGGCAACAGCGGGCGCGAGGAGAGCTGGGATTTCCCGGTGTCGGGCTTCGGCGACTGCGAGGACTACGCCCTCGAGAAGCGCCAACGCCTGATCGCGGAGGGGGTGCCCTCGGCCGCGCTCACCTGCGCTGTCGTGATCCACGCGTCCCGCTACTTCCTGCACACGGTCCTGCTGGCCGAGACATCGGCGGGAACCCTCGTGCTCGACGACCGCTTGGACGAGGTGATGTGCTGGACCGAGGTGCCCTATGTCTTCCGACTGCGTGAACGACCCGACGGGATGTGGACCCGCTTCGCCGTGCCGTGAGCGGAGGGCGGGCCGAAACGAGAAAGGGCGCGCCCTGGCGGCGCGCCCTGTCCCGAATTCCGATAGGAAGACCCGCTTACATCAGCTCGATGTTCACGGCGCTTTCGCGGCCGTCACGGCCCTTCTCGAGGTCGAACTTGACCTTCTGGTTGTCGGCAAGGCCGGTCAGGCCCGAACGCTCGACGCCCGAGATGTGGACGAAAACGTCCTTCGAGCCGCCATCAGGCGCAATGAAGCCGTAGCCTTTGGTGGTGTTGAACCATTTCACGGTGCCGGTGGCCATATCCGTGTCTCCTGTCTGTTTCACTGCCCGCGACATGCGGCAGCTTCGGCGTCACCCATGCAAGATCGAGAGCACAAGCTTTGCCGCATCGGGGCGAAAGACAGGGGTCGATAGAGTAGAGATAGCGAAGGTCGTATGCTCTGATTGCGGCTGAAAGTAAAGTGAAATCCGTGTGACTGCCGCGACGCCGGGCCGGTTTGACGGGCTGATATGGATCAAGTTTCTTTCACGTCAGACCGCTACGGTGCACGCAACAGGACCCGCATCCCGAAGGACCGCCATGACCATCCTGACCAGCACGCCCTATGCCGCGCTCCGCATCGGGCAGGAGGCCGGCCTGACCCGCCTTTGCCGGGCCGAGGACCTCTATGTCTTCGCCCATGCAAGCGGCAACCTGAACCCCATGCACCTGCCCGACTACGACGGCGACGGTGACGGCGTGACCGAGGCCGTGGCCCCATCCACCTGGGTCGCGGCGCTGATCTCGGGCGTTCTGGGCAACCAGTTGCCGGGGCCGGGCACGCTTTACCTCGGCCTCGCCTTGCGCTTCGTGGGGCGCGCCCATGCGGGCGAGACGCTGAGCGTGGGTGTGCGCGTCGCCGAGAAGCTGCCGGAGGGGGTCGTCCGTTTCGACACCTGGGTCGACGGCCCCGCAGGCCGCATCGCCGAGGGCGAGGCGACGGTGAAGGCGCCGGATGCCGCCCGCAGCTTCGACGGGGCCGAGGTGCCGGGCCTGACGGTGCAGTCGCACCGCCATTTCGACGCGCTGCTGGCGCGCGCCGAGCCCTTGCCGCCGCTTCCCACGGTCGTGGTCTGCCCCGAAAGCCCCGACGCCGTGATGGGCGCGATGCTGGGCCGCGATCACACGCTGATCGACCCGATCTTCGTCGGCTCTCCCGCAAAGATCGCCGCCGCCGCCGCTGAGGCCGGGGCGGATATCTCGGGCATCGAGATCGTCGACATCCCCGACCACCGCGCCGCGGCGCTCCGCGCGGTCGCGCTGATTCACGAGGGGCGCGCGAGGGCGCTGATGAAGGGGCACCTGCACACCGACCAGCTTCTCCACGCGATCCTGAAGAAGGAGACGGGGCTGCGCACCAACCGCCGTCTCAGCCATGTCTTCGTGATGGATGTGCCGGGGCTGGACCACCTGCTCTTCGTGACGGATGCCGCGATCAACATCGCCCCGGACCTGGAGTGCAAGGTCTCGATCGTGCAGAACGCGATCGACCTTGCCCGGGCGCTGGGGCTGGAGCAGCCCAAGGCGGGCATCCTTTCGGCGGTCGAGACGGTGACGCCCTCGATCCCCTCGACGCTCGATGCGGCGATCCTGTCGAAGATGGCCGACCGTGGTCAGATCACAGGGGGGCTCGTCGACGGGCCGCTCGCGATGGACAATGCCGTCGATCCGGGCGCGGCGCGCACCAAGGGGCTGACCGGGCTTGTGGCGGGGCGGGCCGATATCCTCGTCGCGCCGAACCTCGAGGCGGGCAACATGATTGCGAAGGAGCTGACCTTTCTCGCCCATGCAGAGGCGGCGGGGATCGTGATGGGCGCGCAGGTGCCGGTGATCCTGACCAGCCGGGCGGATGACGACAAGGCGCGGCTCGCCTCCTGCGCGGTGGCAGCACTTTACGCCGAGAGCCTGCGATGAGCCTGGTCCTGACGCTGAACGCGGGCTCGAGCTCGATCAAGTTCGGGCTCTACGCGGCGGCCGACGAACCGGTGGAAGAGGCGCGCGGCCAGATCGATGCGCTGGGCGCGGAGGCGCGGCTGATCGTGGAGGCAGGCGGCGACCGGACGGTGACGCCCATCGGCGCGGCCGACCATGCCGCGGGGCTGGCCGCGTTGCTGGGAGTCTTGGCCCCGCTCATGTCGGGCGACGAGATCGCGGCGGTGGGGCACCGGGTGGTGCATGGCGGGCCGGACATCGACGGGCCGCGGGTGCTGACGGCGGAGTTGGTCGCATATCTCGACACGCTCTCGCCGCTTGCGCCGCTGCATCAGCCGCACAACCTTTCCGGCGTGCGGGCGGCGCTGGCGGCTTTCCCAGATGCCGTGCAGGTCGCGGCCTTCGACACCGCATTTCACCGCGGGCACCCCTGGGTGAACGACACCTTCGCCCTGCCGCGCCGCTTCTATGACGAGGGCGTGCGGCGCTACGGGTTCCACGGTCTGAGCTACGACTACATCACCGGGAAGCTGGCCAGCCAGCACCCCGATCTGGCCGGGGCCCGCGTGATCGTCGCGCATCTGGGCAACGGCGCCTCGCTCTGCGCGATCCGGGAGGGGCGGTCGATCGCCTCGACCATGGGGTTTTCGGCGCTCGACGGGATGCCGATGGGGACGCGGGTGGGCCAGCTTGACCCGGGCGTGGTGCTCCACCTGATGGGGCAGGGGATGACGGCTGAGGAGATCACGACGCTTCTCTACAAGGAGAGCGGCCTGAAGGGACTGTCGGGGATCAGTCACGACATGCGCAGGCTTCTCGCCTCCGATGCGCCCGAGGCCGCCGAGGCGATCGCCTATTACACCTTCCGCCTGCGCCGCGAGATCGGGGCGCTTTCTGCCGCGCTGGGCGGTCTCGACGCGCTGGTCTTTACCGGGGGCATCGGCGAGAACGCTGCTCCGATCCGCGCGATGGCGCTGGAGGGGCTGGGCTTCCTCGGGCTGGAACTGGACGCCGCCCGCAACGCGGAGAATGCCGCGACGATCCACTCGGGCGCTGTGCCGGTCCTTGTCATCCCGACCGACGAGGAGCGGATCATCGCGCGGGCCACGTCGAAAGCACTCTTGACGGCGGGCGCCGAAGCACCGACCTAGCCTGCCATGCGTATCCTGATCGGTCTTGCCGTCCTCATTGCCCTCGCCGTGATCGGCGCGGGACTTTATTTCCGCAGCGTCTCGATGCCGGCCGAGACCTGGCATGCCGACCCGGCGACGGTCACACCCCCCGCCAGCCCGAATTTCGAGTTGCGCGTGGGCGACCGCGCGCCGGTCTTCGATGTGCCCCCCGATATCATGGCCGCAAGGCTCGATGCCGTGGCCACCGCCGAAGGGGCCGACCTGATCGGCGGATCGCTGGCCGAGGGGCACATGACCTATGTCGCGCGCTCGCGGCTGATGGGCTATCCAGACGCGATCTCGGTCAGGCTGACGCCGGTGGCGCAGGGCACGCGGGTCGAGATCTATTCGCGCTCGCGTTTCGGTTACGGGGACATGGGCGTGAACGCGGCCCGCGTCGACCGCTGGATCGAGCGCGCGCGCGGCATGACCGGCCCCTGACGGCCCTTGACTGCGCGGCCCCGCCGCGTCACCTGACGCCCATGTTGCCCGAGGACCGCCTGCGCCAGATCACCGACCGTTTCGAGTATCTCGAGGCGCAGCTGAACGCGGGCGCGGCGGCGGGCGAGATCGCGCGGATCAGCCGCGAATACGCCGAGCTCAAGCCGGTCGTGACGCAGATCGCGGCCTGGCGGCAGCTGGCAGGCGACATCGCCGAGGCCGAGGCGATGTTGTCGGACCCCGAGATGCGGGCCCTCGCCGAGGAAGAGCTGCCGCGTTTGCGCGGGGCCCTTCCGGAGGCCGAGGCGGCGCTGCAGCTGGCGCTTCTGCCGAAGGACGAGGCCGACGCGCGCCCCGCGATGATCGAGATCCGCCCCGGAACGGGCGGCGAGGAGGCCGCGCTTTTCGCGGGCGATCTCCTGCGCATGTACACGCGCCATGCCGAGGCACGGGGCTGGCGGCTGGAGGTCGTGGACCTGCAGGAGACGGAGCTGGGAGGGGTCAAGGAAGTGACCGCGCGCATCGAGGGCGACGGTGTCTTCGCCCGGCTCAAGTTCGAAAGCGGGGTTCACCGGGTGCAACGCGTGCCCGAGACGGAATCGGGCGGGCGCATCCACACATCGGCGGCGACGGTCGCCGTGCTGCCGGTGGCCGAGGAGGTCGACATCGACATCCCCACAGCCGACATCCGCATCGACACGATGCGCGCCTCGGGCGCGGGCGGGCAGCATGTGAACACGACCGACAGCGCGGTGCGGATCACGCATATCCCCACGGGGATCGTGGTCACGAGCTCCGAGAAATCGCAGCACCGCAACCGCGAGATCGCGATGGGCGTACTGCGCGCGCGGCTCTACGACCTGGAGCGGCAGAAGGCCGCCGACGCCATGGCCGCCGACCGCAAGGCGCAGGTCGGCTCGGGCGACCGCTCGGAGCGGATCCGGACCTACAACTTCCCGCAGGGCCGCGTAACGGACCACCGGATCAACCTGACGCTCTACAAGCTCGACCAGGTGATGGCTGGCGATCTCGACGAGGTGATCGACGCGCTGACCGCGGATGCCCAGGCGCGGCAACTGGCGGCGATGGATGGCTG
>CBFIFZ010000096.1:0-10775 GCA_965661995.1 Roseicyclus sp. | reverse complement strand
GCGCGTAATCGCCCATGATGTCCATCACCTCGAGCTGGTGGCCGATGTCGAGGCTCGAGACCGGCTCGTCGAGAAACAGCCAGCGGGGGCCGTCCCGGTCCACCGGCTCCCACACCTGGCAGAGCACGCGGGCCAGTTGCGCGCGCTGCTGCTCACCGCCGGACAGCTCCTGGTAGAAGCGGCCTTCGAACCCCGCGAGCCCGACCCGCGCCAGCGCCTCCGAGGCGCGAGTTTCGGGGGCGGGTGCGGCGCTCGACATCAGGCCCAAGCGGACGATCTCGAGCACGGTGAAGGGAAAGGCGATGCGGCTGGCCTGCGGCAGCACCGCGCGGCGGGTGGCAAGCTGCCAGCCCGGCAGATGCGCGATGTCGGTGTCGTCCAACAGGACCCGGCCGCGATAGGGCAGGTCTTGCGTCATCGCGCGCAGAAGCGTCGTCTTGCCCGATCCGTTCGGCCCCACGATGACGGTGACCTGCCCCGCCGCCGCCTCGAGCGTGACGCCTTGCAGCACGGGCGTGCCCGAAAGGCTGACGTGGATATCCTCGGCCCTCAGCATCCTATAGGTCCAAGAGGCTGCGGTTGCGCATCAGGATCCACAGGAAGAACGGCCCGCCCAAGGTTGCGGTCACGATCCCGATGGGCAGTTCGGCCGGCGCGATGATCATGCGCGCGATCATGTCGGCGGCGATCAGCAGCGTCGCGCCCAGAAGGGCCGCGTTCGGCAGGAGGTAGCGGTGATCCGGCCCGGTCACGAGGCGCAACAGGTGCGGCACCACGATGCCCACGAAGCCGATGCCGCCCGAGACCGCGACCGCCGCGCCCGTGGCGGCGGCCACCATCAGGATCGAGATGGTCTTCATGCGCTGCACCGGGATGCCCAGGTGGGCCGCCGGCCCTTCGCCCAATGCGAGCGCGTTCAGCGACCGCGCGAGAAAGGGGGAGGCGGCCAGCGCCAGCACGATCAGCGGCCCGGCGATCAGCACCTTGTCCCAGGTGGCCCCCGCGAGCGAGCCGAGCCCCCAGAAGGTCAGGTCGCGCAGCTGCGCGTCGTCGGCCATGTAGATCAGCACGCCTGACAGTGCCCCGGCCAGCGCGCCCAGCGCGATGCCACCCAGCAACATCACCGCGACCGAGGTGCGCCCGCGGCTGGTCGACAGCCGGTAGAGCAGAAGCGTGGTGGCCCAACTGCCGAGGAACGCGGCAAGCGGGACCAGGTAGAAGCTGAGCGCGTCGCGGAGCGCGAGGGGAAGAAGCCCGCCCAGCACGATCGCGGTGATGGCGCCAAGGCCCGCGCCCGCCCCCACGCCGACCAGCCCCGGATCAGCCAGGGGGTTGCGGAACAGGCCCTGCATGACCGCCCCCGAGACCGCGAGCGCCGCGCCGACCAGCATGCCCAGCACCAGCCGAGGCAGGCGGATGTCGAAGAGGATGATCGCCTCGCGGGTGCCGATCGCCTCGCCGCGGGCAAGCTGGCCCAGCGCGGCCCAGAGGCTCGCCCCCGAGGCCCCCGTGCCCAGCGACAGGATCGAGCTGGCCGCCAGAAGCCCGGCAAGCGCCAGCATGACCTGTCGCGCGCGCCCCTGCCGGTCGCCCGCGATGACCGGTGCCGCGCGCCCGCGGGGTGCCTCGGTCACGGCCATGGCCTGTCAGCTCCCGGCGTGCCGGAAGGCGGCGCCGAGCGCCTCGACCACCTCGGGCGTGCGCGGCCCGAAGCCCAGCAACAACAGGCCCGGCTGGCGCAGGATGGCCCCCGTCTCGGCGGCCCGCGTCCGCCCGAGCACGGGATGGGCCGTGATCTCCGCGTTGCTGGCGGCATGGTCGCCCGAACGGTCCATCATCAGGATCACGTCGGGATCGGCCAGAAGCACGGCCTCGTCACTGACCTGGCTGTAGCCGTCGAACCCGGTCAGCGCGTTGACCCCACCGGCCAGCGCGATGATGCCCGCCGCCGCGGTGTCGCGGCCGGCGGCCATGATCCGCCCGCCCTCCATCGACAGGATGAACAGCACGCGCGGGGGCGTCGGGTCCGCTTGGGCCGAAAGCGCCGCCTGCAGTGACGCCTCGACCTCGGCGGCCAGCTGCGCACCGGCCTCGGGCACGTCCAGCGCGTCGGCCACCACGGTGATCTTCTCGAGGATGGCCGCCGCATCATATCCCTCGGGGACGGTGACGAGCGGAATCTCGGCCGCGCGCAGCACCTCCATCGTCTCGGGCGGACCGCTGCCCTCGATGGCCAGAATGAGGTCGGGGCCGACCGACAGGACACCCTCGGGCGAGAGGGCGCGCACGTAGCCCACATCGGGCAGGGCCCCGGCCTCGGGCGGGAAACTCGAGGTCGTGTCGCGTGCGACAAGGCGGTCGCCCTGTCCGAGCGCGTAGACGATCTCGGTCACCGCGCCGCCGAGCGCCAGCACGCGGTCCGCCGGCTCGGCGCGCGCGGTCTCGGCCGCAAGGCCGAGGATCACGGCCAGCACGGCCAGGCCGGGTTGCCAGGAGGCGCGGATCGACAGGCGTGCCGCGCGTGAGAGGGTCGGTGTGACTCGAGCCGCCATGACAGGTCTCATTTTCTGATGATCTGAAGAGACTTGAGGCTCGCTTCGCCACTCACGCGGCACCGCTGGCC
The DNA here is from genome assembly GCA_965661995.1 of Roseicyclus sp. GTDB lineage: Bacteria > Pseudomonadota > Alphaproteobacteria > Rhodobacterales > Rhodobacteraceae > Roseicyclus. The sequence goes on along the minus strand of CBFIFZ010000096.1, from coordinate 8,152 downwards.
GGAGCTCCCGCTCCAATTCCTACTGAAATACTCAAGATATCGGCGGAGGACAAGGTCCGGATGATGTCATCCCGCGCCGGGCGCAGGGCGCGCGTGCCGCCAACATGCAGGCAGAGGTCGCGCGATCCTTCCGTGTCAGGCGATAAGCGCGGAGGCGAGGCAGATGGTGGTGGGATGGAGCGGGCAGCGGGAATCGAACCCGCACCAAGAGCTTGGAAGGCTCGTGTGATACCATTTCACCATGCCCGCCTCTGAGCGTCGAGGTAACCGCACCTGCACGATCCGTCAAGGCGGCAGGCGCGTCGGGCGGCCGCCACACGGGCCTAAAGCCTCGGTCGAGATGGCGGGCGATCGGTGCCTCCCGTCGGACGGTAAAACGGGCCACCCTTTCAGAGGGCGGCCCGCGCTTTGTTCCGGTTGCCCTCGATGAGGCTCACACGGGGTCGGCGAACAGGAAATCGTCGACGCCCACATTCGCGAAAGCCACCCCCTCGAGCAGGATCGATCCCTCGGTGCTGCTCACCAGAACCCCCGCACCCACACCGGCGACCACGGCATCGGCCGCGACCGTGTTGATCGTCAGCTCGGAAAAATCCTCGGCAAAGGTCGTCAGGTCGATCAACTCGCCATTGGCGTCGAAGTCGGTGATCACGTCGATGCCGTGGTTCGACCCGAAGACGAAGGTATCGGTATCCGCGCCCCCGCTCATCGTGTCGTTGCCCGTGCCGCCGTCGATCACGTCGTCGCCCTGGGCGCCTTTGAGCAGGTCCTCGCCCGAGCCGCCCAGAAGCGTGTCTTGGCCCAACCCTCCGAAAAGCCCGTCACGACCGTCGCCCCCGATGATGCTGTCCGCACCGGCGTTGCCGACGAGCCGGTCATTGCCATGCTCGCCGTAGAGCGTGTCGTTGCCCCGCCCGCCGACCAGCACGTCGCGCAGATCGCCGCCGTAGATCAGGTCGTTCCCGGCTTCGCCGCGCACAACGTCGAAGCCCGCGCCGGCCTCGATGACGTCGTTGCCGCCACCGCCGTAGATCGTGTCTCGGCCGCCATCGCCGTAGATCGTGTCGAAGCCCGCGCCGCCGTAGATGAGATCGTCGCCGTTCTGGCCCGAGATGACGTCATTGCCGGCTTCACCGTGCAACTCGTCGTCCTGGGACCCGCCCTCGATCGTGTCGAAGCCTGTGCCGCCGTAGATCGTGTCGCTGCCGATATCGCCGTAAAGGCTGTCGAACCCGTCGTCGCCGTAGATCAAGTCGCCACCGCGGTTCCCGCGGATGACGTCATCGCCTTCGCCCCCCTCGAGACGGTCGGAGCCCGACCCGCCGGAGATCGTGTCATTCCCGCCGGCCCCGGTGACCACGTCATCCCCGGTGTCGGTTGCGAAGTAATTGTCGTTGACGTCGCCGGCCACGACGACGTCAAGGTTTCCGATGAACTCGAGCGCCTCGATGCCGGTCACGCTGTCCGCGCCCACCGTGCTGCCAAGTGCGCCCGAAAAGCCGTCGACGAGGTCCAGGTTGTAGATGAAGGACCAGTCTGCAAACTCGCGTGTGTCGACCCTCAGCGTGTCGACCCCGTCGCCGCCATCGAAAAGGTCGTTCCCGGCGCCGGTTCCGACGATGATCAGGTCATTGTCGTCGCCGCCGGAGACCAGGTCATCGCCTGCACCGGCACTCAGCGTGTCATTGCCGGCACCGCCGAACAGGGCGTCCGTAACGTCCGTTCCGGTCAGGATGTCATCCCCGCCCAGCCCCAGGAGAATGGCCCCGATGCTGCCGCCGCCCAGGGTGTCGGCCCCCTCGGTGCCGATGTCGAGTTCGAGGCTCGCATCATTCAGTTCCAGCACTTCTACGCCGCTCACGGCGACCGTGTCCGTGCCGTTGGTGATCGTCGCGCTGCCGGTCGGGCTGATGACGAAACCGAGGTCTTCATCCAGGTAGGACGCGAAGAAGCGCAGGGTGTCTTGCCCCTCGCCGCCGTTCACGGTGTCGAACTCGCCCCCGCCGGAGGACGGGATGAAGTAATCATTGCCGCCATCGCCGAAAAGGGAGTCGTCGCCGCCTCCGCCGACCAGGACGTTGTCTTCACCGTCGCCGCTGATCGTGTCGTCGAAGTCCGAGCCGAAGACGTTCTCGATGTTCTGGATCGTGTCGGTGTTGCCCCAGCTGTCCACGGCTGTCTCGTTTGCGAGGTCGACGTCGACGCCCATGCTGTCGTTGCCGAGGAAAGAGAAATCGACCTCGTCCTCGCCGTCGCCGCCATCGATGGAGTCGGCGCCGTCGCCGCCTGCGAAGATGTTGTCATTGGCGTCGCCGATCAGCGTGTCGGCAAAGGCGGTGCCCGCGACGGCCTCGATGTTGTTCAGCACATCGGTGTCGCCGAAGCTGTCGGTCGCGCTGTTGGTGCCGAGGTTCACGGAGACCCCGTTCGGCCCTTCTTCCAGCGAGTAGACAACCGCGTCGAGGTGCTCGCGGCCATCGTCGTCGGTGCTGGTGCCACCGTCGATCGTGTCGTTGCCCGCACCGCCGACCAGCACATCCCCGCCGCCCTCACCGCTCAGGCTGTCGTTGCCAGCGCCGCCGTCGAAGAACTCGCCCTCTTCGTCGCCGATCCAGACATCCACGTCGCTGACGCTGTAGAGGGTCGCCGGGAAAATCTGCGAGAAGTCGACCGGCGCGTTCGGCGCGAAGGGGCCGGAGGTGACCTGGGACACGCTCCCGAAGGTGCCGAAGAAGGCATTGAATTCCGCGGTCGAGGACGGGATCGAGAAGTTCGGATCCGTGCTCGACAGGACGAAGACATGGTCGACGTCTTCACTGGCATCGTAGATCGAGAACAGCACGGCGGATTGAGGTCTGCTGCCGTCCGAGTAAACGACCTCGAAGAAAAAGGCTTCGTCCTGCGCGTCATTGCCGTAGGGGCTGAGGTTCAGGAACGAGTTGGTGTCGGGAGGAATGATCTGATCATTCGTGGGGAAGTAGGCTTCAGGGATCGTGAACGATTCAAATTCCAGTATCCCGAACCCGGGATTGTTGTCGTTGTTCGAATATTGGTATTCAAGCAGCCCTTCGTCGGAAATCACGATCGTGAGCTGGGTGGTGGAAACGAAAATGGCACCCGGCGCGATGGTCACGCCATTAAGAACGTAAGTCGTCATACTTTCAAAACCCCTTACACTACGTTGACGAAACATTAACCGCAGGCGAAATCTGCTGCCAAGACGCTTTGGGCGAAAAAACCGGCGCCGACCGATCATGGTCGCGACATGAGGACTGGAGGACACATGACCGTCACGCTTCTGGACGGCGGCATCGGGCAGGAGATGGTGGCGCGGGCGGGTGACCGGCCCACGCCGCTGTGGTCGACGCGCGCCATGATGGATCACCCCGGCCTGTTGCAGGAAATCCACGCCGATTACTTCGCCGCCGGAGCCGATGTCGCCACGACGAACACCTACGCGATCCACCGCGATCGGCTGGCGCCCGACGGGTTGGAGCACCTGTTCGAGCCGCTCCACGCCGCCGCCCTGGCCGAGGCGCGCGCTGCGCGCGACGCCCGTGGCCGCGGCCGCATCGCGGGCTCGATCGGCCCCCTGGCCGCCACCTACCGGCCCGAGCTGCACCCGGATGCGGCGACCGCCGTGCCGCTTTACGCCGAGATGGTGGGCATGGTCGCGCCGGGCTCGGACCTCGTTCTCTTCGAAAGCGTGGCCTCGCTGACCCATGCCGAAACCGCGTTGGCGGGCGCCGCGCTGGCGGCAAGCGGCCTGCCGGTCTGGCTGTCGGCGACGCTCGACGACGAGGACGGCACGCGCCTGCGCTCGGGCGAGGCGGTGGCCGACCTCCTGCCGATCCTCAAGGCGGGCGGGGCGGCGGCGGTGCTGGCCAATTGCTCGGCCCCCGAGGCGATGCCGCCCGCGCTCGAGGTCTTCGGGCGGTCGAACCTGCCCTTCGGCGCCTATGCCAACGGGTTCACCATGATCACCAAGGCCTTTCTCGAGAACCGCCCGACATCGGACACGCTGTCGGCGCGGCGCGACATGGGGCCGGAGATCTACGCCGATCACGTCATGCGATGGGTCGGGCAGGGGGCCTCCATCGTCGGCGGTTGCTGCGAGACGGGCCCCGCCCATATCGCCGAGATCGCCCGCCGCCTGCGGGAGGCCGGGCTGCACGATTGAAGATTTCGATTGATTGATGCGCCTTCGATTGCGATCTTTCGCGCATGATCAACAAGCTCGAAATGTTCATCGCCGTCGCCAAGGAGGGGCATTTCGGCCGCGCCGCCGAAAGCCTCGGGGTCACGCAGCCGACGCTGTCGACCGGCATCAAGCAACTCGAGGAGATGCTGGGCGTCCAGCTGATCTTTCGCGGCTCGCGCTATGGCGGGCTGACGCCCGAGGGCGCGCGCGCCCTGGTCTGGGCGCGGCGGCTGGTGAGCGACAGCCGTGCCTTCCGCGAGGAAATGCGCGTCAGCCGTCACGGGTTGTCCGGCCACCTTCGCCTTGCGGTCATCCCCACGGCGCTGACATGGGCCGCGCGGCTTTCGGCGCGCTTCGCCGAGGCGCATCCGAACGTGCGCTTCACGATCCTGTCGCGGAACTCCTCCGACATCCTGAAAATGCTGGAAAATCTCGAGGTCGACGCCGGGATTTCCTATCTCGACAACGAACCCCTCGGACGTGTCACCACCGCGCCGATCTACACCGAGCATTACACGCTGGTCTGCCATGCCGACAGCCCGCTGGCGCTCGAAGCCGAGGTCACATGGGCCGACCTGTCGGGTGAAAAGCTCTGCCTGCTGACGCCCGACATGCAGAACCGCCGGATCATCAACCAATGCTTCATGGAGGCCGACGTGACGCCCGAGGCGCTGGTCGAATCGAACTCGACCGTCGTGCTTGCCGCCCATGTCGAAGAGGGCGGCTGGGTCACCGTCTTACCCTCTGACATGGCTCGGTTTCTGGCCTCGGGCAAGCGTCTGGCGATCGTGCCCATCGCGGGCGGTCACGTGGCCCATACCGTTGGCCTCGTCGCGCCCTGGCGCGAGCCGCACACGCCGGTTCTCGACGCGCTCCTGCGCGAGGCGGCCGATCTGGGCGTTTGAAGCGCCCCTCCGCGTCGCTTCGGGCCGGTGAAGCGTCGCGGTTGTTTCATCGGGATTTCAAATCGACTGACGGAATTACGATATTGATTATCGATTAAAATCCGCGATGGTGCCGGGACAGTTCCGGAGCCTGCCATGACGACCACAGCCGCCCCGACGCCCGAGATCGACGCGATCATCTCGGCGCATCTTCATCTCGAGGGTCCCCTCCTGCCGATCCTTCACGCGCTGCAGGCGGCCCATGGGCATGTCCCGGCCGAGGCGCATGGCCCGATTGCCGCGGCGCTGAACATCACCCGGGCGGAGCTGCATGGCGTCATCAGTTTCTACCATGATTTCAGGGACAAGCCGGCCGGTGTTCATGTCGTGAAGATCTGCCGGGCCGAGGCCTGCCAGGCGGTCGGCGCCAATGCGCTGTCGGAGGCGGTGCTGGCCAAGCTGGGCCTCGACTGGCACGGCACCACGCCCGACGGGCGCGTCACGGTCGAGCCGGTCTATTGCCTCGGCCTATGCGCCTGCGGCCCCGCCGCGATGGTCGACGGCGCGCTGAAAGGCCGGGCTAAGCCCGAGGCGCTGTTGGCGGAGGTGATGGCGTGAAGGTCTACGTCCCCCGTGACGCCGCCGCCCGCGCGCTTGGCGCCGATGCCGTCGCCGCCGCCTTCGAGGCGGCAGGGCATGCCGTGATCCGCAACGGAACGCGTGGCATGATCTGGCTGGAACCCCTTGTCGAGATTGAGGAAAACGGGGTGCGCCGCGCCTACGGCCCAGTCGCTCCGGGCGATGTGGCAGGCATTCTCGACGGCAGCGTCGAGAGCCTGGGCGCGGTCGAGGATATCCCGTTTTTCGCCCGTCAGCAGCGCCTGACCTTCGCACGCTGCGGGCTGGTCGACCCTTTGAGCCTTGCCGATTACGAGGCCAATGGCGGCCTTGCCGGCCTGCGCCGCGCGATCGAACTTGGCCCTGAGGGGGTCGTTGCCGAGGTCAAGGAGAGCGGCTTGCGCGGCCGTGGCGGCGCGGGCTTCCCCACCGGCATCAAGTGGGAGACGGTGCAGAAGGCCGCGGCCCCGCAGAAATACATCGTCTGCAACGCCGACGAGGGCGACAGCGGCACCTTTGCCGACCGCATGATCATGGAGGGCGACCCCTTTACCCTGATCGAGGGGATGGTGATCGCGGGGATCGGCGTGGGCGCGACCAAGGGCTATGTCTACATCCGGTCCGAGTATCCCGACGCCATCGAGGTGATGACGTGCGCGGTAGAAATCGCGCGCGAAAACAACATTCTCGGGCGCGTTCTTCATGCATCGCATGAATTCGATATCGAGATCCGCGTGGGTGCCGGCGCCTATGTCTGCGGCGAGGAAACCAGCCTCCTGAACTCGCTCGAGGGCAAGCGCGGCGTGGTCCGCGCAAAGCCGCCGTTGCCCGCGCTCGAGGGGTTCATGGGGCGGCCCACGGTCGTCAATAACGTCATCTCTCTCGCCACCGTTCCGGTGATCTTCGAGAAGGGGGCCGCGCATTACGCGGGCTTCGGGCTGGGCCGGTCCAAGGGCACGATGCCGATCCAGATCGCTGGCAACGTGAAGCACGGCGGACTTTTCGAGACGGCCTTCGGGATGCCCTTGGGCGAGCTGGTCAACGACATCGCGGGCGGCACCGCCAGTGGTCGGCCCGTGAAGGCGGTGCAGGTCGGCGGCCCGCTCGGCGCCTATTTCGCGCCCGCGAAATTCGACACGCCCTTCGCCTACGAGGAGTTCGACGGTGAGGGCGGGCTGATCGGGCACGCCGGTGTCGTGGTCTTCGACGACAGTGCCGACATGCTGGGCATGGCGCGCTTCGCGATGGAGTTTTGCGCCATCGAGTCCTGCGGGAAATGCACCCCCTGCCGCATCGGCGCGGTGCGCGGGGTCGAGACCATCGACCGGATCGCGCAGGGCGACGCGGGCGCGGTGCCGCTGCTGGTCGATCTTTGCGAAACCATGAAGGACGGCTCGCTCTGCGCGCTGGGGGGCTTCACGCCCTACCCGGTGATGAGCGCGCTGGAACAGTTCCCCGAGGAATTCGCCGTGGCACGGGAGGCCGCAGAATGAAGGATTTCATCATCCCCTGGGACACGGACCGCGACATGGGCACGCCCGCGAAACAGGGCGCGCCGGTCACGCTGACCATCGACGGCTTCGAGGTGACCGTGCCCGAGGGCACATCGGTCATGCGCGCCGCCGCCGAGGCTGGCATGTCCATCCCCAAGCTCTGCGCCTCGGACAATCTGGAGGCCTTCGGCTCCTGCCGCCTCTGCGTGGTCGAGATCGAGGGGCGGCGGGGCACGCCCGCCTCCTGCACGACGCCGGTCGCGCCCGGCATGGTGGTGCGCACCCAGTCGCAAAAGGTGAAGAAGATCCGCCGTGGCGTGATGGAGCTTTACATCTCCGACCACCCGCTCGACTGCCTGACCTGTGCGGCCAACGGCGATTGCGAGTTGCAGGACATGGCCGGGGCCGTCGGCCTGCGGGACGTGCGGTACGAGGCGCCCGAGGGCGTCGGACTCGCCAACCATTTCGAGGCGCGGGACACGTCGGGCCAGGCCAACCCCGAGTGGCTGCCCAAGGACGACAGCAACCCCTATTTCTCATACGACCCGTCGAAATGCATCGTCTGCAACCGCTGCGTGCGGGCCTGCGAAGAGGTGCAGGGCACCTTCGCGTTGACCATCGAAGGCCGCGGTTTCGACAGCCGCGTCTCGGCGGGCGGCGTGGGCGACGATTTCCTGTCGTCGGATTGCGTCAGCTGCGGCGCCTGCGTGCAGGCCTGCCCGACCGCGACCCTGCAGGAAAAGAGCGTGATCGAACTGGGCACGCCCACGCGCTCGGTCGTCACGACCTGCGCCTATTGCGGGGTGGGCTGCTCCTTCAAGGCCGAGCTGAACGGCGATGAGCTGGTGCGCATGACCCCCTACAAGCACGGGGCCGCGAACCGCGGGCATTCCTGCGTCAAGGGCCGCTTCGCCTATGGCTACGCCACCCATTCCGAGCGCATCCTGAACCCGATG
>CBFIFZ010000095.1:10543-10779 GCA_965661995.1 Roseicyclus sp. | reverse complement strand
TCCGCCCCCGGCCCAAGGCACAGCACGCGCCCCCGCGGATGCGTGGACAGCCGGTTCGACTCGCCCGTCGGCCCCGGCAGGTCCGTCACCGACAGCACGAGGTCGCGCGGATCGGGCAGGGCGGCCAGCGCCGCCTCGATCGCCACGCGATCGGCTTGTCCTTCGAGCGCGCCGCGGTCGGCATGTGCCAGCGTGCCCTCCGCGCTGCCAGTCTCGGCCATCGTGAAGCGCGGCAG
>CBFIFZ010000095.1:408-10533 GCA_965661995.1 Roseicyclus sp. | reverse complement strand
GGCCTTCGGCCCGGTGCCCGAAAGCCCCTCGCCGCCGAAGGGCTGGCTGCCCACCACCGCGCCGATCTGGTTGCGGTTGACATAGGTGTTGCCGACGCGGACGGCGGCGCAGACCTCCTGCACGCGGTCGTCGATGCGGCTGTGCATCCCGAAGGTCAACCCGTATCCCCTTGCGTTCACGTCGGAAATTACCCGGGGCAGGTCCGCGGCGCGATAGGTCGCGACATGCAGCACCGGGCCGAACACCTCGCGCTCCAGCGCGGCGATGCCGCCGGGCAGGTCGATTAGCACGGGCGCCACGAAGGTGCCGTCAGAGGGCGGCTGCAGCTCGGCCAGAACGCGCCCCCCGGCGCGGGCGGCCGCGACATGCGCCATGATCCCCGCCTGCGCGGCCCCGTCTATGACCGGGCCGATATCGGTCGAAAGCTGCCAGGGATCGCCCAGCCGCAGCTCGGCCATCGCGCCCTTCAGCATCTCGAGCACCGGGCGCGCCACATCCTCCTGCACGTAGAGCATCCGCAGCGCCGAACAGCGCTGCCCGGCCGATTGAAAGGCCGAGGCGACGATGTCGCGAACGGCCTGTTCGGGCAGGGCCGTGCTGTCCACCACCATCGCGTTCAGCCCGCCGGTTTCGGCGATCAGCGGTGCCGTTGGGTCCAGATGCGCGGCCTTCGCCCGGTTGATCGCCTGCGCCGTGGCGGTCGAGCCGGTGAAACACAGCCCCGCGATGCGCGGGTCCGACGAGAGTGCCGCGCCCACCTCGGCGCCCCGGCCGGGCAGGAGTTGCAGCGCCGCGCGCGGCACGCCCGCGTCATGCAACAGCGTGACGGCCAGATGCGCGATCAGCCCCGTCGCTTCGGCGGGCTTGGCGATCACGCCGTTTCCGGCGGCAAGGGCCGCGGCGATCTGGCCGGTGAAGATGGCCAAAGGGAAGTTCCACGGGCTGATGCAGGCAAAGACCCCGCGGGCGGGCGCGGCAAGGCCTGCGGCCTCCCCGGCATAGTAGCGCAGGAAATCCACCGCCTCGCGCAGCTCGCCCACGGCATCCGGCAGGGTCTTGCCCGCCTCGCGCGCAAGCAGCGCGAAGATCTCGCCGTAGCGCGCCTCGTAGAGGTCGGCGGCCCGGCGCAGCACCGCCGCGCGCTCCTCCACCGGCGCCTCCCAGCGGGCGGCAGCGGACAGCGCCGCCTCGATATCCGCGCTTGAGGCCAGCGTCACATGCCCCACCGTCTCGCCCGAGCGCGCCGGGTTGGTCACGGTCCAGGGCTCGCCCCCCGTCACCGGCGCGGCCAGGATCGGCGCTGCCTTCCACGTGGCGGCGGCGAAGGGCGCGCGGGCGGCCTCGATCGCGGCCAGTTCCACGGGGTCGGTCAGGTCGAAGCCCCGCGAATTCTCGCGCCCCTCCCCGAAGAGACGCGCGGGCGCGACGACCGCCTTCGCCTCGGCCCCCTCCAGCGCCTCGAACGGGTCGCGCGCGACAGAGGTGGCGGGCACCCCGCCATCGAGCACCTGGTTCACGAAGCTGGAGTTCGCCCCGTTCTCGAGCAGCCGCCGCACCAGGTAGGCCAGCAGATCCCGATGCTTGCCCACCGGCGCATAGATCCGGCAGCGCGGCCCGTTCTCCCCGCGCACCAGCTCGTGCAGGGCCTCGCCCATGCCGTGCAGGCGCTGGAACTCCCAGGTGTCGCGGTCCGGCCCCATCTCGAGGATCGCGGCGACGGTATGGGCGTTATGCGTGGCGAATTGCGGGAAAATCCGGTCGGTCATCCCCAGAAGCTTCCGCGCACAGCACAGGTAGGCGACATCGGTGGCGGGCTTGCGCGTCCAGACCGGGAAATCCTCCAGCCCCTCGACCTGCGCGCGCTTGATCTCGGTATCCCAGTAGGCGCCCTTGACCAGGCGCAGCATGATGCGCCGGTCGTGCGTCTCGGCCAGCGCGTAAAGCCAGTCGATCACCGCGCTCGCCCGCTTGCCATAGGCCTGCACCACCACGCCGAACCCGTCCCAGCCGGCAAGCGCTTCGTCGGCCAGCACCGCCTCGATCACGTCGAGCGACAGGTCGAGGCGGTCCGCCTCCTCCGCGTCGATGTTGAGGCCCATGCCCTGCGCCCGCGCGGCCCGCGCCAGCTCCGAAACGCGCGGCACCAACTCTTCCATCACGCGGTCGCGCTGCGCCTGCTCGTAGCGGGGAAACAGCGCCGACAGCTTGATCGAGATGCCGGGATTGACGCGGATGTCGTCCGACCGGCAGGCGGGCTGAAGCGCCCGGATCGCCCCCATGTAGGCGTCGAAATAGGCCGCGGCATCGCGCGCGGTCATCGCCGCCTCGCCCAGCATGTCGTAGGAATAGGCGTAGCCGCGCCGCTCTTCCGCGGCGGCCCGGCGCATCGCCTCGGTCATGTCCTGGCCCAGGACGAAATGCTGGCCCATCTCGCGCATGGCGCGGGCGACGGCGCGGCGGATCACCGGCTCGCCCAGCCGCCTGACGGCGCCCTTCAGCACGCCCGCCATCCCCTCGCCATCCTGCAGCACGCGCCCCGTGAGCATCAGCGCCCAGGTCGAGGCATTGACGAGCGGCGAGGCCGAATGCCCCAGATGCGCCCCCCATTCCGAGGGCGCGATCTTGTCCTCGATCAGCGCGTCCATCGTGGCCGCGTCGGGCACCCGCAGCAGCGCCTCGGCGAGGCACATGAGCGCGATGCCTTCCCGCGTCGACAGGCCGTATTCGGCCAGGAACACCTCCATCAGCCCCGGCGCACGGTCCGCCCGCATCCGCCGCACGAACTCCGCGCCCCGCGCCGCGGCCTGGTCGCGCAGGCCTGCATCGGGGGCATGAGCCTCCATCAGCCGCGCAAGCGCAGGGCCTTCGGGAGCAAAGGTTTCCGCGCGGATCGCCTCACGCAGGCGGGCGAGAACGGGGGCAGGGCGGTCGAGCGGCATCACGGTTGTCCTTGCTGGAGGCGTGGCGCGATGATAGCAGATCGCCAGAAGGCGAGTTTCCCGCGCATTGGCGATGACCGGGCGACTGTACCGAAAATCAGCCAGGTTAAAGGTCGGATAGATGGAAAATGACAGCCAGACCGGTCCCCTCGACGCCTTCGACCGCAAGCTCCTGACGGAGCTGTCCAGGAACGGCCGCCTGCCGGTGACCGAGCTTGCCCGCCGCATCGGCCTGTCGAAATCGCCCACCCAGGCGCGGCTGAAAAGGCTCGAGGCGCAGGGCTACATCCTGGGCTACCGTGCGCTGCTCGACCCCGAGAAGCTCGACCGCGACCATGTCGCCTTCGTCGAGGTGCGCCTGACCGACACCCGCGAGGCGGCGCTCGCGGCCTTCAACGCCGCCGTGATCGGCGTGCCCGAGATCGAGACCTGCCACCTGATCGCGGGCCAGTTCGACTACCTCCTCAAGATCCGCGTGCGCGACATGCGCGCCTATCGCGAGATCCTGGCCGAGGTCGTCTCGGAACTGCCCCATGTCTCCTCCACTTCGACCCATGTCTCGATGCAGGCGGTCAAGGATGCGGCGCTCTGACCCGATCCCCCGATTCTCCGTTTCCCAAGTATCCCGGGGGAGTCGCGGAACGCGACGGGGGCAGAGCCCCCTCTTTCGGAGCCCCCTTACCGCCCCGCGCAGCGTCGGCCAGACCGGGCGCGACCGCACCCCGGAACGGGGTGCCACCGACGCCCGCGGCGCGTGCGCGCCGCGCCCTAGCCCTGCGACCAGTCCGGGTCGCGCTTTTCCAGGAAGGCCGCGATCCCCTCGTTGGTGTCGCGGTTCAGCATGTTCTCGACCATGACCGCCCCGGTCATCTCGTAGGCCTTGTCGAGCGGCAGCTGGATCTGGTCGTAGAACGCCCGCTTCCCGATCCGCACCGCCGAGCCCAGCTTTGCGGCCACTTTCTCGGCCAATGCCCCGGTCTCGGCCGACAGCGCATCAGCCGCCACCACCCTGTTCACCAGCCCGATCTCGCGCGCCCGCGCGGCCGAGATGAACTCGCCCGTCACCAGCATCTCGAAAACCTGCTTGCGCGGCGCGTTGCGGCTCAAGGCCACCATCGGCGTCGAGCAGAACAGCCCGATGTTCACCCCGTTCACGCCGAAGCGGCAGTCCTCCGCCGCGACGGCCAGGTCACAGGAGGCCACCAGCTGGCAGCCCGCCGCGGTGGCGATGCCATGCACCTCGGCGATCACCGGCTGGGGCAGGCGCGGGATCATCTGCATCATCCGCGCGCAACGGTCGAACAGGTCGCGCAGCGCGAAAGCGCCCTTGTCGTTGCTCTCGCGCTTGGCCTGCATCTCCTTCAGGTCGTGACCGGCGCAAAACGCCTTGCCCGCGCCCTTCAGCACGATCACCCGCTGCGTCTCGGAGGCCATGAGGTCGGAAAACTGCGCCGTCACCCCGGCGATCATCCCGTCCGACAGCGCGTTCAGCTTGCCGGGCAGGTTCAGCGTCAGATGCGTCACCGCGCCCCGATCCTCGCGGATCACCAGATCGTCGGACATGCCCAATTCCTCCCTCACGCCGCTTCCCTATCCGTTGCGTCCTCCTCTATAGCGTCTTCAGCCGGGCAGGGAAGGAAAGACATGTCGCTGAAGATGGACGAAGCCGCGCTCACGCGCTTCCTGGACGAGGTTTTTCCGCAGGTCGCCGCAGATTTCGTGATCGAGCAGGTGCAGGAGAACGCGATCCGCGTCCGCCTCGCCGTGGCCGAGCGTCACCTGCGCCCGGGCGGCACCGTCTCGGGGCCCACGATGTTCGCGCTGGCCGATGTCTCCGTCTACCTGGCCATCCTCGCCATGATCGGGCCCAGGGCGCTGGCCGTCACCACGAATTGCTCGATCGATTTCATGCGCAAACCCGCCGCGGGCGCCGACATGATCTGCGAGTGCCGCATCCTGAAGCTCGGCCGCGTGCTGGCGGTGGGCGACTGCCTGCTCTACTCCGAAGGGGTCGAGGCGCCGGTCGCCCGCGCTTCGATGACCTATTCGATCCCGCCCGACCGCTGAGCCCTGCGACACTGGGCAGCGCTGCGCCACCGGGGCGGGCAGTCTAGGCTTTGATTGACGAGGGTAATTTAATCGGGAGAGGCGGCATGGCCGAGGCAACGGCAGGGGACACGGGCGAGTTCAGCCGACTGGAACATCTGCCGGTCACCTTTTTCGCGATCCTGATGGGGCTGTTCGGGCTGGCGCTCGCGCTGCATGCGGCGGCGGGCAGCTATGCCGCGGCCGAGCCTCCGGCGCGCGCGGTGCTCTGGCTGGGGCTTGCCGCCTTCGTCGTCATCGCCGCGTTCTACCTGGCCAAGGCCATCCGCTATCCGCGCGCCGTCGCCGCCGAATGGCACCACCCGGTCAAGCTCGCCTTTTTCCCCACGATCACGATCTCGCTCCTGCTCATGGCCACCGCGATCCACGGCTACCGGCCCGACATCGCGGAACCGGTCTGGCTCATCGGAACGCTCGGGCAGGGGGTGCTGACGATCATGGTGATCTCGGGCTGGATCAGCCACCGCGCCTTCGAGGTGGGCCACCTGACGCCGGCGTGGTTCATCCCCGCCGTGGGCAATGTCATCGTCCCGCTGGCGGGCGCGCCGATGGGCTGGGAAGAGACCAGCTGGCTTTTCTTCTCGGCCGGCCTGATCTTCTGGCTGATCCTGCTGGTGCTGGTCTTCAACCGGCTGATCTTCCACGCGCCGATCCCCGGGCGTCTCTTCCCGACGCTGGTGATCCTGATCGCGCCGCCCGCGGTGGCCTTCGTGGGCTACCTGCGGCTGACGGGCGGCGGCATCGACGCCTTCGCCCATATCCTGATCGACAGCGCCTATGTCTTCGCGGCCCTCGTGCTGGTGCAGGTGCCCAAGCTGATGAAACTGCCCTTCGCGCTCAGCTGGTGGGCGCTCAGCTTCCCGCTTGCGGCCCTGTCGGTGGCAAGCTTCGTCTATGGCCGCGAGGCGGCGAGCGCTGTGCATATCGGCATCGGTCTTGCCGTGCTCGTGCTTCTCGCGGTCGTGGTCGCGGGCCTTCTGTGGCGCACCGGCCTCGCCATCGCCCGCGGCGAGATCTGCCGCCCCGAATGACCGCACGCGCGCCCCGTTAACCCCGCATCAAGGTTAACGCGCGCCCGCTTGCGCCTTCATCTTTCCAAAAATATGCAGATCCGCGGCCTGCCGCCCCTGCGCCTCAGCCGATCAGCCGGGAGACATAGGGCGGCAGGGCGAAGGCGCCGAGGTGGACGGCGGGCGTGTAGTAATCGGTTTCGATCCCCGCCGTCTCGAAGCGCGCCGTGAGCGTCGCAAGCTCCACACTCCGCGCCGCGCCATCCGTGCCCCAGCCGAAGGCCATCGGCCCGCCCGCATAGGTCGGCACCGTGGCGAGGTAACAGGTGGCATCCGCGAACAACGCGCCGAACGCGCGCATCGTGTTCGTCAGCTCGTCGCCCTGAAGAAAGGGCACGCCGTTCTGCGTGACGAGGATGCCGCCCGGTGCAAGCCGCGCCTTGGCGTGGCCATAGAACGTGTCGGTAAAAAGCACCTCGCCCGGGCCGACGGGGTCGGTCGAATCGACGATGATCACGTCATAATGATCCGCGTTCTGCCGCATGAACTCGGCCCCATCCGCGATCACGAGGTCGAGGCGCGGGTCGCCGAAGGCACCCGCCGAGATGCCGGGCAGGTATTGCTTGCAGAAGTCGACGACGCTGCCGTCGATCTCGACCATCGTCACCTGCTCGACGCCGTCGTGCTTCAGCACCTCGCGCGCCATGCCGCCGTCGCCGCCGCCCACGATCAGCACGCGCCGCGCGGCCCCGTGGGCGAGGATCGGCACATGGGTCAGCATCTCGTGGTAGATGAAATTGTCGGCCTCGGTCACCTGCACGACGCCGTCCAGCGTCATGATCCGGCCGAAGGTCGGGTTCTCGAAGACACGGATGCGCTGGTGCTCGGTCGCGCTGTCGTAGAACTCGGTCGTGATACGCAGGGCCTGCGCGTGATCGTCGTGCAGCCGCTCGACGTTCCAGTCCTTCGGCCAGGTGTCGCGGTCGGTCATGGCGCTCTCCGTCGAAATGGAAATGGGCCGCGCGGGGGTCATGCGCGGCCCGGAAATGCCGTGGGGCCGGGGTCAGGCGGCGGCGGTCTCGTCCACGAGGCCCTCGCCGCGGCGCAGCTCCTTCACATGGACCGTCTCGGTCGCGAAGGCGCGCTTGAGCACGTCGACCGCGCGCCAGGGCTGCGCGTCGCCGCACATGAAGACGTCGAAGGCGCCGTAGCCGATCTCGGGCCAGGTGTGGACCGAGATGTGGCTTTCGGCCAGCACCGCCACGCCCGAGACGCCCTGCGGGCTGAACTTGTGGGTGTGGATGTGCAGCAGCGTCGCGCCGCATTCCGTCACGCAGTCGCGGAAGGCCTGCTGGATGCGGGCCTCGTCATCCAGACCGTGGCCGTTCTCGACCTCGATGATCAGATGCGTGCCGGCGAAGACGCTGCCGTCGCGCCGGATGAAGTGATCGTCGCGGTCCTCGTCCAGCACGTCGCGTGCAACAACGGGGTCGTCAAAAGCAATGGATGCGACCGGGAGGTCGCGGGTGTCTTCCGCATGGGCGCCTGTCTCCAGACCAGTCCCCAGTTGGAAGAGGTTGGCGCGGGTCATGGCGCTCCCCTTCTTACCAGCAGATTGATGTGGTGGGTCCTTAGCGCCCCCCCGAGGTTGCCCTCGAAGTTGGGATCGGTCCCGGTTCGTGAGGGGGGCACCTAATGGCGCACCTGAGTCGGATCAAGGAATAATCCCACCCCGCCCGATGTTTTTTTCCGCTCGGCGTGTTGATGCATGTCAATGTCAATCAAATGCCCTCTGCCGTAGGTGTGCGCACGCGCAGATCGTGAAAAGGAGGGCCGGATGGGCCAGGAGTTCAGATTGTCGAAACGCGCCTTCCTGGCGCTGGCTGCAGCGGGCGGTGCCGCGGCGGCCTTGCCGGGTGAGGGCGTGCAGGCGCAGGCGGTGCCAACCAATGCCCGCATCGTGATCATCGGCGCAGGTGCGGCGGGTACCGCGCTGGTCAACCGGCTGGTGCGGCGTCTTGAAGGCGCGCAGATCACGCTGATCGACCCTAGGGTCGAACATCTCTACCAGCCGGGCCTGACGCTGGTCGCCGCGGGGCTGAAGCCCGCCGATTACGTGGTCAGCCGGACGACCGACTGGCTGCCCGATGGCGTGACGCTGTTGCCCGAGCGGGTGGCCGCCGTCGACCCCGAGGCGCAGACCGTCTCGACCGACAGCGGCGAGACGCTGGACTATGATTTCCTCGTGGTGGCCCCGGGGCTGATCCTCGACCATGACGCGATCGAGGGGTTCTCGCTCGACATGGTGGGCGAGAACGGGATCGGCGCGCTCTACGCGGGGCCCGAGTATGCCGCGCGGACATGGACGGCGGCGGCGCGCTTCATCGAGGAGGGCGGGCGCGGCATCTTCGAGCGGCCCGAGACCGAGATGAAATGCGCGGGCGCACCGCTCAAGCATACCTTCCTGATCGACGACCGGCTGACGCGCGCGGGCAACCGCGGCGCCGCGCGGATCGACTACATCGCGCCGCAGGGCGCGCTCTTCGGGGTGCCGATCGTGGCCGAGCGGGTGCGGATGCTCTTCGACGAGCGCGACATCAATTACACCTACGGACGCACGCTTCGCAGCATCGACGCCGGGGCAAAGATCGCCAGTTTCACCGATGCGGACGGGTTCACCCACGAGGAAGACTACGATTACCTCCACGTCATTCCGCCCCAGCGCGCGCCGGAGTTCGTGGTGCAGTCGGGCCTTGCCTGGGCCGACCGCTGGACGGACCAGGGCTGGGTCGATTGCGACCCGGCGACGCTGCGCCACAACCGCTATGCCAATATCTGGGCGGTGGGTGACGTGGCGGGCGTGCCGAAGGGCAAGACGGCTGCATCGGTGAAATGGCAGGTGCCGGTGGTCGAGGATCACCTTGTCGCGGCCATCCAGGGGGCCGAGGGAACCGAGACCTACAACGGCTATACCTCCTGCCCGCTGATCACGCGGATCGGGCGGGCGATGCTGATCGAGTTCGATTACAACAACGATCTCGTCCCGTCCTTCCCGGGTATCATCGCGCCGCTGGAAGAGCTGTGGATCAGCTGGTTGATGAAGGAGGTGGCGCTGAAGGCCACCTATAACGCGATGCTGCGCGGACAGGCGTGAGGGAGACGCGACAATGGAAGAAATGACACTCGAAACCCTGATCGCCGTCTTCGAGGAGATGTTCGGCGCGGGCCTGTTCTGGGCGATGGTGGCCGCGGCGGTCCTGGTCACGCTGGGCTGGCTCTACGTGCTGATCCGTGACCGCAGCCTCGGGATGCGGCAGTTTCTCGTGGCGCAGCTCTTCATGCCCGTGGGGGCGGTGCTGGCGGTGTGGTTCGTGATGGTGATGACCGACTCGCGCCTTGCCGATATCGGCGGGCCGGTGGACCTGATCGTGCTTCTCGGGATCGCGGCGATGGGCGCGGTGGGCGGCGCGATCCTCGTCTACACGGTCGAGCGGCTGCTGTTTCGGGGCCATGCGCAGGGGCAGGATATGGGGTAAAATAAAACCCCACTACCAACGCGTTGTTTTTACGCCTATTTCCCAAAACGCGGGCGCTTGACCCGGGTCTGGAAATGGGTAGAACAGCGCCATCCGGGAGGGGCGGCTGCCCCTCCTTGTCATTTCGGCGGGCCTATCCGGGCCTGCCCCCGAGAGGAAGACCCGATGAAGACCTTCACCGCGACACCGGCGGATATCGAGAAGGAGTGGATCGTGATCGACGCCGAGGGCGTCGTGCTCGGCCGTCTCGCCTCGATCGTCGCCATGCGGCTGCGTGGCAAGCACAAGCCGTCCTTCACGCCCTCCATGGACATGGGCGACAATGTCATCGTCATCAACGCCGACAAGGTGCAGGTGACGGGCAACAAGCGCAACAAGCCGAACTACTGGCACACCGGCTTCCCGGGCGGGATCAAGTCGCGCACGACCGGCCAGATCCTCGAGGGCGATCACCCCGAGCGCGTCGTCATGCAGGCGGTCAAGCGCATGCTGCCGGGCAACCGCCTGAGCCGCAAGCAGATGACCAACCTGCG
>CBFIFZ010000095.1:0-398 GCA_965661995.1 Roseicyclus sp. | reverse complement strand
AACCCAACCGTTCTCGACGTCGCGTCGATGAACCCCAAGAACACCCGGAGCGCGTAACCCATGGCCGAGACCCTGACCTCGCCCGATGAGCTGAAAGGTGCCGTGGACGCGGGCGATGCGCCCGTTGCCATGGCCATGGACGACACCCCCCGCACACCCGTGCGCGACGCGCTCGGCCGCTCCTACGCGACCGGCAAGCGGAAGGACGCGGTCGCCCGCGTCTGGATCAAGCCCGGTTCCGGCAAGGTGGTCGTGAACGGCAAGGAAATGGCGGCGGATTTCGCCCGGCCCGTGCTGCAGATGATCCTGCGCCAGCCCTTTACCGTGGCCGGCGTCGATGGCGAGTTCGACGTGATGGCGACCGTCAAGGGCGGCGGCCTCTCGGGCCAGGCCGGTGC
>CBFIFZ010000094.1:0-10779 GCA_965661995.1 Roseicyclus sp. | reverse complement strand
CTTTGGCATGCGTCGACCTGCCCGAGATGCTGGCCGAGGCGCAACAGGGTCTGACAGGCCATCAGACCCTGTCGGATCTGCTTGACCATGCGCTTGTGGCCGAACCGCCCGTGCAGCTGCGCGACGGGGGCACCATTGCCGAGGGCTACAGCGACGAGCTGGACGAGGTCCGCCGCCTGCGCGACGAGGGGCGCGGCGTGATCGGGGGCATGCAGGCCGAGTATGTCGAGGCGACGGGCGTCTCCTCGCTCAAGATCAAGCACAACAACGTGCTGGGCTATTTCATCGAGACCACGGCGACCCATGCGCAAAAGATGCTGTCGCCGCCGCTGTCCGAACGCTTCATCCACCGCCAGACCACCGCCAACGCCGTGCGCTTCACCACGCTGGAGCTGTCCGAGCTGGAGACGAAGATCCTGAACGCCGGTAACCGCGCGCAAGAGATCGAGCGCGCGCTGTTCCAGTCGCTGCGCGAGGCGATCCTGGCCGAACATGACGCCATCGGCAGCACCGCCCGCGCCCTGGCCGAGCTGGACCTGTCCGCCGCGCTGGCCCGCCGCGCCGCCGAGGGCAACTGGACCCGCCCCGCGATGCACGACGATCGCCGCTTCGACATCGAGGCCGGGCGGCACCCGGTGGTCGAGGCCGCGCTTGCGCGCGAGGGAGCGCCCTTCGTGGCCAACGACTGCGCCCTGAACCCGGAAGCGGACGGTGCCGCCATCACGCTGCTGACCGGGCCGAACATGGCCGGTAAATCCACCTACCTGCGCCAGAACGCGCTGATCGCGATTCTGGCTCAGATGGGCGGTTTCGTCCCTGCCGAACGGGCCGAAATCGGCCTTGTCAGCCAGGTCTTCAGCCGCGTCGGCGCCGCCGATGACCTTGCCCGCGGGCGCTCGACCTTCATGGTCGAGATGGTGGAAACCGCGACGATCCTGAACCAGGCCGACGACCGCGCGCTGGTGATCCTCGACGAGATCGGGCGCGGCACGGCGACCTATGACGGACTGTCCATCGCCTGGGCCACACTGGAACACCTGCACGAGGTGAACCGCTGCCGCGCGCTTTTCGCCACGCATTACCACGAGATGACGGGGCTGGCCGCCCGCCTGCCGGGGCTGAGGAACGCCACCGTTGCCGTCAAGGAGTGGCAGGGCGATGTGATCTTCCTGCACGAGGTGCGCGAGGGCGCGGCCGACCGGTCCTACGGGGTGCAGGTGGCGAAGCTGGCCGGACTGCCCGACAGCGTGGTCGCCCGCGCGCATGACGTGCTGGAGGCGCTGGAAAGGGGCGAGCGAGAAGGGGGGGAGCGCAAGGCGGTGATCGACGATCTGCCGCTCTTCGCCGCCGCACCGGTCGTTACGCGCGCCGTGAAACAGGAAGGCCCCTCTCCGCTACAAAACCGCCTCGCCACCGTTCATCCCGACGAGATGACGGCGCGCGAGGCGTTGATGCTGCTCTACGAGCTGAAGGACCTTGCCGAGAAACCTTAGCCGGGGTTCGAGGACACGCCCACCTGCGCAGGCCGGACAAGCCGGTCATGCAGCAAGAAGCCCTCGGCCATGACCTGCAGGATCTCGCCCGCCTTGGTGCCGGGCACGGGGGCCTCGAACATCGCCTCGTGGCTTTGCGGATCGAACTGTTCGCCCACTTCCGGAACGATGGGCGTGACGCCGTGCTTGGTCAGCACCTTGAGCAGCTCGCGCAGCGTCAGCTCGACGCCTTCCATCAGCGCCTTGTCAGCATCGCCCGCCGCCTCACCGGCGCTGTCCAAGGCGCGGCGCAGGTTGTCATAGACCGGCAGCAGGTCGCGCACGATCCGCGTGCCGCCATAGCGCTCTGATTCGCGGCGGTCGCGCTCGGCCCGTTTGCGGACGTTCTCCGATTCGGCCAAGGTGCGCAGAAGCCGATCCTTCAGCTCGTCCCGCTCGGCGCGCAGCGCGTCGACCTCGTCGAGCGGCGCGTCAGCGGTCAGATCGACCTCCGGGGCCTCGACTTCCTGCGGGGTTTCCTCTTCGGCCATGTTCTCCTGCCTGGTGTCGGACATGCGTGCCTCGTCTACCTTCCTTTGTCCGGCTTACCCCCGGTCGGCGATCAATTTGCCCACCAGCTGCGCCGTGTAATCCACGATCGGAACGATGCGCCCGTAATTCAGACGGGTCGGCCCGATGACCCCCACCGCGCCCACGATCTTCCGGTCAGCGTTCATATAAGGAGAGACGACCAGAGCGGAACCCGAAAGTGAGAAAAGCTTGTTCTCGGAGCCGATGAAAATGCGCACCCCTTCGCCGGTTTCGGCCAGCTCGAGGAACTCGGCGATGTCGCGCTTGCGCTCGAGATCGTCGAAGAGCAGGCGGATACGCTCCAATTCCGCGGCCTCGGCGGCTTCGCTCAGCAAGTTGGACCGCCCCCGCACGATCAGGCGAGCGGCATCGTCGCCCTCCGCATCCCAGACAGCCAGCCCTGCCTCGATCATGCGGTTGGCGATCTCGTCGATCTGCGCACGGCGGCTGTCGACCTCGCGCTGCATCTCGGCGCGCAGGCTTCCCAGCGTACGGTCCGCAAGATGGGCGTTCAGGTAATTCGCCGCCTCGCGCATCGCGCTTGGCGTATGGCCGGGCGGCGGCTGAAACAGGCGATTCTCAACATGTCCGTCGGCATGAACCAGCACCACCAGCGCCCGGTCGGGCGACAGCGGGACAAAGTCGATATGCTTGATCGGCGCCTCGCGCTTCGGCGTCAGAACGACGCTTGCACCGTGAGTCGCCGCCGACAGGGCCGAGCCAAGCCGGTCGAGTGCGCCGGTCACGTCGCCCGTGTTCGACCCGAGCGTATCGTCGAGGTTCTGGCGATCCGCCTCGGCCAGCGCGCCAACCTCCATGAAGCCGTCGATGAACATGCGCAGCCCCAGCTGCGTCGGCACACGGCCCGCCGAGATATGCGGGCTATCGAGCAGGCCGAGATATTCCAGATCCTGCATCACGTTGCGCACCGTCGCGGCCGAGACCTGTTCCGACAGGCTCCGCGTCAGCGTGCGCGACCCCACCGGCGCGCCGGTTTCCAGGTACCCCTCGACAACGCGGCGAAACACTTCGCGCGAGCGATCGTTGAGGTCGTTCATCACGCTGGACTGTTCTGTCGTGCGATCGGTCGTCTTCATGGTCCTGCCGGCCATTCGGGCTTGCGTCGCGGGGCGGGCGCGGACTATCCCCGCCTCACGGATCATCAGGGGAATATCTATGCGTCCTTCCGGCCGAAACCTAGACGAAATGCGCGAAATCGTGATCGAAACCGGCGTCACGCGCCATGCCGAGGGATCGTGCATGATCCGTTGCGGGGGCACGCATGTGCTGTGCACCGCGACGCTCGAAGAGCGCGTGCCGCCTTTTCTGAAGAATTCGGGCCTTGGCTGGGTCACCGCGGAATACGGCATGCTGCCCCGCGCCACCCACACGCGGATGCGGCGCGAGGCCGCCTCGGGCAAGCAATCGGGCCGGACGCAGGAAATCCAGCGCCTCATCGGGCGCAGCTTGCGCGCGGGCATCGACCGCTCTGCGCTGGGTGAGCGGCAGATCACCGTCGACTGCGACGTGATCCAGGCCGATGGCGGCACGCGCTGCGCCTCGATCACCGGGGGTTGGGTCGCGCTGCGGCTGGCGGTGAACAAGCTGCTGAATGCGGGCGACATCACCTCGGACCCGATCACGGATCACATCGCCGCGGTCTCTTGCGGGATCTACGCAGGCCAGCCGGTGCTGGACCTCGACTATCTCGAGGACAGCGAGGCGGGGACCGATTCGAATTTCGTCATGACCAGCGCCGGTGCGCTGGTCGAGGTGCAGGCCAGCGCCGAGGGCGCGGCCTTTTCCCGCGGGCAGTTCGACGAGATGTATGGCCTGGCCGAGCAGGGCATCGCGGCGCTTGTCGCGGCGCAAAAGGCGGCCACCAGCTGATGCGACGGTTTACCGGCGATCACCTGCTGATCGCGACCCACAACAACGGCAAGCTCGAGGAGATGGAGGCGCTGCTCGCGCCCTTCGGCATCACGGTGAGTGGTGCAGCGGGTCACGATCTGCCCGAGCCCGAGGAAACCGGCACGAGTTTCGTCGAGAATGCGAGGATCAAGGCCCATGCCGCCGCGCAGGCCACCGGTCTGCCTGCCCTGTCGGACGACAGCGGGATCGAGATCGATGCGCTGGACGGTGCGCCCGGTGTCTACACCGCCGATTGGGCCGAAACGCCGAACGGGCGCGATTTCGTCATGGCGATGCGGAAAACGCACGAGTTGCTGGAGGCCAAGGGCGCCCCCCACCCGCGCACGGCCCGGTTCTGCTGCACGCTGGTTTTGGCCTGGCCCGATGGCCATGACGAAGTCTTCCCCGGCGTGATGGAGGGGCAAGTCGTCTGGCCGATGCGGGGCGAGCAGGGTCATGGTTATGACCCGATCTTTCAGCCCGCGGGCTACGACATCACCTTTGGTGAGATGGACCGCTGGGAGAAGAACAAGATCAGCCACCGCGCCCGCGCGGTCGAGCAGTTGAAACAGGCGTTTGGTGGCTGACCATTGGAAAGCCGGGGGCTTCGGCCTTTATGTCCACTGGCCGTTTTGCCAGGCGAAATGCCCCTATTGCGATTTCAACAGCCACGTCGCGGCGCAGATCGATCAATCGCGCTGGATTTCGTGCTATCTGTCTGAAATAGAAAGATATTCTTGCGAGGTGCCCGCCCGGACGCTCACCAGCATCTATTTCGGCGGCGGAACGCCTTCGCTCATGGCGCCGGAAACCGTCGCGGCGATCCTCGAGGCGATCCGCGCGGCCTGTCCTGTAGCCAACGACCTTGAAGTGACGCTGGAGGCCAACCCGACCTCGGTCGAGGCGGGCCGCTTTCGCGGCTTTCGGGATGCGGGCGTAAACCGTGTGTCCATGGGGCTCCAGGCCCTGAACGACGAGGATCTCAGGCTCTTGGGAAGGCTCCATTCGGCGGCGGAGGGTCGAAACGCCTTCGACATCGCGCGCAGCGTCTTTCCGCGCGTCAGCTTCGACCTGATCTACGCGCGCCAGAACCAGACGCCCGCGGCCTGGCGTGCCGAGCTGGCCGAGGCGCTGGCGCTGGCCGCCGATCACCTGTCGCTCTACCAGCTGACGATCGAGCCCGGCACGGCATTCGGCGACCGGCACGCGCGCGGGCGTCTGCCCGGCCTGATCGATGATGACACCGCGGCCGGCATGTATGACATGACGCAAGAGCTTTGCGAGGCCGCGGGCCTACCGGCCTATGAAGTCTCGAACCACGCGGGCGATATGGCGCAGTCGCGCCATAACCTCGTCTATTGGCGCGGCGGCGACTATGTGGGCATCGGCCCGGGCGCTCATGGGCGGCTGACGCTGAACGGCCAGCGCATGGCAACGGAAACGGAACTGTCCCCGACCGGCTGGCTCAAGTCGGTCGAGACGCGCGGCTCGGGCGAAACCCTGCGCGAGGTCATCGCGCCCGAGGCGCAGGCCGAGGAATACGCGATGATGGCGCTGCGCCTGTCCGAGGGTCTGGACCGCGCGCGCTACAGGGCCATGCGGGGGCAGGATTTCGACCCTGACGCGCTGGACAGGCTCTGTTCGCTCGACATGATCGAGGTCACGCCCGAGCGTATTGCGGCAACGCTTCAGGGTCGTCGCATCCTGAACACGGTGCTTGCCGAACTTCTGGTCGACTGAGGGTCAGCGGCTTCCGCCGAGAAGCCGGATGATATCGTCCAGCTTCTCCAGATCGCCATAGCGGATCGTCACTGAACCGCCACCGCTTGCCGCATCATGTGCGATGCTCACCGGCATCCCGAGCGAAGCGCTCAGATCCCCTTCCAGCGCGATGGTGTCGGCATCCTTGCCGCCACCGGGCGCCGGGCGCTTCCTTTCATCGCCGCCGGGCTTCGCCTTGGCGCGCTTCTCGACATCGCGGACCGACAGGCCCTTGGCGACCACCTGCCGCGCAAGCGTCAGCGGGTCGTCGGCCGTCAACAGCGCCCGTGCATGTCCCGCGCTGAGCTGCCCGGCGCGCAACATCTCCTGGATCTCTTCGGGGAGGCCCAGAAGACGCATCATGTTGGCGATGTGGCTCCGGCTTTTGCCGAGCGCGGTGGCCAACTGATCCTGCGTATGGCCGAAGCGGTCGATCAGCTGCCGATAGCCAAGCGCCTCTTCCAGCGCGTTCAGGTCGGCACGCTGGATGTTCTCGATGATCGCGACCTCGAGCACCTCGGTGTCGTCGAAATCGCGCACGATGATCGGCAGGTCATGCAACTGTGCCCGTTGCGAGGCACGCCAGCGCCGTTCACCGGCGACGATCTGGAATTTCGACGCATCGCGCGGGTCTACCCGCACGATCAGGGGCTGGATCACGCCCTTTTCGCGGATCGACTCGGCCAGCTCGTTCAACGCGTCTTCGGCGAAGGTGCGGCGCGGCTGGTCAGGGTTCGGCACGATGCGGTCGATCGGCACGGTCCGAACGCCGCGCGGTGCAGCCTCGCTCGTGCTGGTCTCTGCCTCTGCTTCTACCCCTGCCGAGGCCACGGACGGCGTCTCGATGTCAGCCATGAGGGCCGACAGGCCCCGCCCCAACCCCGTTTGGTTGCGTCGCTTGACCATTATGCCGGCTCCTTCCGTTTCGCATGCCGCGCCAGAACTTCCTCGGCCAGCTCGATATAGGCCTGGCTGCCCTTGGATGCCGGATCATAAGCCAGAACGGGCAGCGCGTAGGACGGCGCCTCGCTCAGCCGGACATTGCGCGGGATGCGCGTGTTCAGCACAAGCTCACCAAGCGTTCCGCGGGCATCCGCTTCGACCTGCTGGCTGAGGTTGTTGCGCTGATCGAACATGGTCAGCACCACCCCCTCGATCCGAAGCGCCGGATTCGCAGTTTCGCGCACGTCACGCACCGTCAGCATCAGCTGCGACAGGCCTTCAAGGGCGAAGAATTCGGCCTGAAGCGGCACCAGAACCGCATCGCAGGCCACCAGGGCGTTGACCGTCAGCAGGCTGAGCGACGGAGGGCAATCGATCAGGACGTAATCATAAGCGGCCAACCCGTCGGTCTTCAGCGCATCCTTGAGCAGGAAAATCCGGTTCTCATGCTGTCCCAGCTCGACGTCCGTCGAACTGAGGTCGGTCGTTCCGGGCGCGATATCCAGCCGCTCCACCCCCGTCTTGCGGATGACGGACGACAGCGGCGCCTCCTCGTGCAGCAACTCGTACGTCGTGTTGTCCCGGTCCCGCGCCGAAATGCCGAGGCCGGTCGAGGCGTTGCCCTGAGGATCGAGGTCGATGATCAAGACTTGCTCACCGAGTTGCGCCAGCGCGGCGCCCAGGTTGATCGCCGTGGTCGTCTTGCCGACCCCGCCCTTCTGGTTGGTGATCGCAAGGATCCTAGTGGCTGACGGCTCAGGCATGGCGCAGGTTTTCCACTTTGAGAAGGACCGCGTCGGGATCGGTGACGCTGGGGATGGTGGTGACTTCCATCTGCCAGTCCCGCCGCGCCGTTTCAAGCTCCTCGGCGTGGCGCGCGCCCTTCTGGAACAGGCAGATGCCGCCGGGTGACAGGTGCGGCAGCGCATAGGCGCAAAGCGTGGCGAGCGGCGCAAGGGCGCGGGCGCTGACGATGTCGGAGGCGGAGGGCGGTACATCCTCGACCCGTCGGGTGAGCACATCCACGCTCACACCCATCTGCCGCGCGGCTTCGCGCAGGAATGCCCCCTTGCGGGCATCGGATTCCACCAGCGTGACCCGGAGACCTGGCTGTTTTTCCGCTGCAATTGCCGCGCAAACGAGGCCGGGGAACCCGCCGCCGCTGCCGAAGTCGATCCAGCGCGTGGCAGTTTCGGGCGCATGATCGAAGACCTGGGCGCTATCCAGCATGTGGCGCAGCCAGATCTGGGACAGCGTCGCGGGAGAGACGAGGTTGATCGCCTTCTGCCACTTCACGAGAACTTGCGCGTAGGTTTCCAGCCGATGCAATGTTTCACGTGAAACACGCGCGGCCAGCGCGGTCTTTGCCTCGTCCTCGGTCATGCGCGGCGGCGCTCATCCTGCCGGATACGCGTCAGAATCAGCGCCAGCGCCGCGGGCGTCATCCCGTCGATTCGCCCCGCCTGCGCCAATGTTCGCGGGCGAACCCGCTCCAGCTTGCCGCGCAGCTCGTTCGACAGGCCGCCGATCTCGGCATAGGCGAAAGCATCGGGAATCGCCTGGTTCTCATCGCGGCGCAGCGCCTCGGCATCGCGGGACTGGCGGTCGACATAGGTCTTGTAGAGCGCCTCGATCGCGAGTTGTTCGCGGATCTCGGGGTTCATCTCGTCCAGTTCGGGGATGAGCGGCGACAGCTCGGCGGGCGTCACATCGGGGAACGCCAGAAGTTCCATCCCGTTGCGGCGCTGGCCGTCCTGGTTGATGTGAATGCCGGTTTCCGCGACCTCTCGGGGCGTGAAGCGGGCGCTTTCCAGGATTGAACGACCAGCCTCCAGCTGCTCCATCTTCTCGGCGAAGGCCGCACGCCGCGTCTCATCGATAAGGCCAAGGCCATCGGCCAGCGCCGTCAGCCGCTGGTCGGCATTGTCGGCGCGAAGCGTCAGCCGGTACTCGGCGCGCGAGGTGAACATGCGGTAGGGCTCGCTCACGCCACGCGTGACGAGATCGTCGACCAGCACGCCGATATAGGCCTCGGAGCGGCCGAGGATGACAGGCCCCTCTCCTTTCGCTCGCCGCGCGGCGTTCAGGCCAGCCATCAAACCTTGCGCCGCCGCCTCTTCGTAGCCGGTCGTGCCATTGATCTGCCCGGCAAGGAACAGGCCCGGCAAGGCAGGAAGTTCAAGCGAGGCATCAAGCGCCTGTGGATCGACGTAGTCGTATTCGATGGCGTAGCCGGGTTGCAGGATCTCGGCCTGCTCCAAGCCAGCTATGGAATGAACGTAATCCGCCTGCACATCCTCGGGGAGCGACGTGGAGATGCCGTTGGGATAAACCACGTCGCTGTCCAGGCCTTCGGGCTCGAGGAAGATCTGGTGCGAGCTCTTGTCAGCAAAGCGAACGACCTTGTCCTCGATCGAGGGGCAATAGCGCGGGCCAACACCCTCGATATGGCCGCCATACATGGCGGAGCGCGACAAGTTCGCAGCGATGATCTCATGCGTTTGCGCGTTGGTATGCGTGATTCCGCAGGAGATTTGCCGAACGGAGGGCGCGCGCGACAGGAAGGAGAAGAGCGTCGGGTCATCGTCACCCGGCTGCATCTCCAGTCCGTCCCACGCGATGGAGGACGACCGCAACCGCGGCGGCGTACCGGTTTTCAGCCGACCGAGCGGAAGCGCCAGAGCGTCGAGGCGTTCAGCGAGGCGTTGCGACGGGCGGTCACCCATACGCCCCCCCTCCATCCGGCGGTCGCCGATATGGATGACGCCACGCAAGAAGGTGCCAGAGGTCAGAACGACCGAGGCCGCGGGAATGTCGCTGCCATCGGCAAGGCGGACCCCCGCGGCAAGGCCATTCTCGACGATCAGGTCGGCGACCTCACCCTCGATGATCGACAGGTTCGCTTGCTCGGCAAGCAATTCCTGGATCGCAGCGCGATAAAGCGCGCGGTCCGATTGCGTACGGGGGCCGCGGACGGCGGGGCCCTTGCGGCGGTTCAAGAGGCGGAACTGGATGCCGGAGCGGTCAGCGGCAAGGCCCATGATTCCGCCCATCGCGTCGATCTCGCGCACCAGATGCCCCTTGCCCAGCCCGCCGATGGCGGGATTGCAGGACATGACGCCGATCTTCTCGCGCTCCATCGTGACAAGCGCCGTGTGCGCACCGGCGCGCGCCGCGGCATGCGCCGCCTCGGCGCCCGCATGGCCGCCGCCGATGACGATGACATCGAAACGCTCATGTTTCACGTGAAACACCTTTCACTTGCCGATGCAGAACTGCGCAAAGATTTCGCCGAGGACGGCCTCTACATCTACACGCCCGATCAACGAGTCAAGCGCGGCCAAGCCATCGCGCAGGTGATAGGCGATGATCTCGGCGCCCTGCCCTTCGCCGAATGCCCTTTCGGCCAGGCCGAGCGCAGCACGCGCCGTCGCCATCGCATGCCGATGCCGTTCGTGGGACGCGATGGTTTCGCCGCTGACGCGATCGCCGAGAAGGGCGGATACATCGCCGAGAATGCGGTCGACGCCTTCGCCTGTCAGCCCGGAAACCCCCTCTCCCGTCAGGTCGGACTTGGTCCGATAGGTCAAATCGACGGCCAGCCCCGGATCAAAGGGTTCGCCCCCGGACGCGCCGTCCTGCAAGAGAATCCGAAGATCAGCCTGCGCCGCCCTGTCCCGTGCGCGGGCAACGCCGATCTGCTCCAGCCGATCCTCCGACTCGCGCAGCCCTGCCATGTCGAGGAAGGTCACCGGCAACCCCTCGAGATCGACGCGCACCTCGAGTATATCGCGGGTCGTGCCGGCGATTTCGGAGGTGATGGCGATCTCGCGTCCCGCGATACGGTTCAGCAACGTGGATTTCCCCGCGTTCGGCGGGCCGACGATGGCCACCTCGAACCCGGTGCGCAGCTTGTCCGCCCCGGCAAACCCAGCAAGCTGGCCATCGATCGCGGTGATCACCCCGTTGATCAGCGCACCAACCTCGGGCGAGACATCGACGGGAACCTCTTCGTCGGCGAAGTCGATGGTCGCCTCGATCAAGGCCGCAGCGCGCAACAGGTCTTGCCGCGTCTCCTCGACGAAGGCGCGCATCGCACCGG
>CBFIFZ010000093.1:0-11050 GCA_965661995.1 Roseicyclus sp. | reverse complement strand
CGTAATTGCCGGAATGATCATTCCCAGGCCGACGAAGAACAGGGTCAGGAAGAAGTCCTTTACCTGGCCCACCTTGGTGACGATCTCCGTCGTGTAAGGCAAACTCGCAATCGTCGCCCCGGCAATGATTGCCGACATGCCGGCCGCCACGTTCATATGCAGGTTGAAGCCCAGGACCTCGGTAAAGGTATCGATATTCGTCCCGATCCCGACGATGAGGAAACACCACGTCAGGGCACCCAAAAGCACCATCTCCGGCGACTTCGCGATCCACCTGAACGCGACGCGGAAGATCGTCATCGACAGAAGCAGGGAAATGCCGATGAGCAGGAAAATCCCGAGGAACGTGAAGGCGATCGCAGCTATGTCCGGGTTTCCGAGATTGGGCTGAAGCACGGCGAAGATGATCGCCCACATGTCCTCGAACACAAGGACGGTGATACAGATGCGGCCCGGCACGGTATCCATCTGCATCCGTTCCTGGAAAAGCTTGAAAACCAGGAGCGAGGAAGACGCAGCAATCGCGACTCCGACATAGAGCGCACCCAGAGGAAATTCCGCAAAGGCCCCGAACATGCCCAGGAGGAAAATGAGCTTGGCCATTATGAAGCCAAAGGCAATGACGATCGGATAGGTCACCGCCCCGGCAATGGCCGTCGAGCGGCCACGCGTCAGCACCATGCGCACGTCGACTTCAAGCCCGATCACGAACAGCAGCAACACGAAGCCCATCTGCGCGATGTTGTCGATGTTGTAGCGGTCCGTGATCAGCCCCAGGGCCTGTGGCCCGAGCAGGAACCCGGCGAGAATGAACGCCGCAATGGTCGGAAGACGCAACTTGGCAAAGATGATCCCGAGGATACCCGCAACCAGCAGGCCGGTCCCCATGTCGATCACCAGTTCAGGCAACTCCCCCGCGGCATGGGCTGCAGAAGGCGTCAGCAGCAGGAGCGCTGACAGGAGAACGACGAGAGCTCTGAACCCCATCATGTTGACCTTGACCATCTTCCGCCTGCGCCCTTTTGCTTGAGCCATTGAGGTTGTCTTGGCCGATATCCATCAAAGGCCTCTATGAGGCCCCACGATTGACTATGCCCCGTATCATCACATTCGTTCCGCTACGCAGCACCGGAACAGATGCAAACTCGTCCGACGTCGGCCCAAGTCGTCCGCTCAAGCGCGGGCGGCGAGCATCGACACCGGGACACCGTGGCATATCGCCACTTTCATTTCCACCAGAGTCTGGCCGCGAAAAGCAAACGATTGCGCAAGGTTCAACTGCCGCGCAGTCATCCGATCAAGCCTTGATCCCAAGGCGTGAAAAGACCCTTGGCGCGGGCACCCCGATTCGCGGCACCGACCGAAGGCCTGCTGGCCGCCGGATCAATCAGACACCTCCGGCACGGCAGCCAACTCGTGACGTTTCGGCCCCATGGGCGGCATCAACCGCAGATTGCAAAGAGCGAAAAGAATTTCGCCAAGGCAGGACCACGTCGGCGCCCGGCGACCTGAAGACGCCGGTAGAAGGCCGCTTAACTGGCCCCGTCACGAGGCGCTGCGCCCGGAAATGGGCCAAGACAACTCGAGCGATGTGAAACCTGAAAGACGTGATTATAAAGATTGGCAACCCATTGCTTGCCTTCCATGGTCTGCTCGAGGTGCCCGATGGCGGGGCCGATCAGCGGCTGGACCATCTCCCAGAAGAAATTCGGAAACCCCTCCATCAGGTCCATCGGGTTGTCATACCCAAGGTTTTGGGCAAACCCTATCTCGGCAAACTCCTGATAGAGACCTCCGATCTTGCGATGGTAAAAGGGGTCGCCCAATTGGCCGATCAAATCCGCAGCCCGCACAAGAGCAGCCTCGCTTTCGGTTTCCGCATAAAACGGGTCATCCGGAACGGGAAAGCGCGTATACTCTATGGCCGCCATTATCCTTTCTTCGTCGATGAAACTCGATTTCGAAAATCTCTGCTTTGCGTAAAGCTTTCCACGATCGACATGGTAGGGAGAAAGAAAGGCATCTGACGCCCCCCGAGGGGGCGTTATGGTGTCACCCGCCTCGTTGATGACAACCGCGAATTCGGTATCTCCGATACACAGGTCGCGCGTGTATCCGATATCGTGCACCAGCAGGGACACGATGTAATGCAACCAATCCTCGGGCTGAACCGACCGCTTGACGAGTTGCCCCCGAATGATCTGCTGACCGACGAGGGTGACCATCATCGTATGTTCGGCATTGTGATAAAGCGCATCCGAATTGCCGAATTTCTCGAGCACCAGCCGCGCACAGCCATTTATGTAGGCGGCGTACTCGGGATTTCGTCCGGAAAAATATTGCAGATACGTTCGCGCAAGATGCTTTCCGAATGCAGCAGCAACGACTGCCGATGGATTAAACATGATCGCTTCTTTCTCTGTCTGCACCGCAGCATAAATATCTCGCACCGCGATGTCAGCAGAATTTTCAGGCGGCGCCCCGCGTCCGATCCCGGACGCGCCCGACGGCGCGGGTCCCGGACGTCGGACGTCCCATGATATCGGAAGGTCAGCTGTGCTGGTCCGGGCCGAATCCCGCCCTGGACAGCCGATCGCGGAATACCTGCATCCTTGCCGCATCCCTGAGCGGCGTTCGTTCGGCGTCTGCCACGGAGATGCCCGGCAGCGCCGCCTCGCCGGCCGCCACAGCGGCTTGCGCCTGTTCGGATTGGCCAAGCGCCACGTGGCTGGCGGCCAGGAGGAAATGCGCGAGATACCAACGCGGCATCCGGTGGATCGCGCGCTCAGCCCAGAGGATCGCCGATCCAAAGTCGTCTGCCATGTAATGTGCCAGCGCGAGGCCCGAGAAGCGGAAGAAGATGCTCGGGTCTCGGGGGTTCATCCGGATCGCGATGTCCTGGTTGGCGATGGCTTCCTCGACCCGGCCCGAGATGGCAAGCGCCGTGCCGAGGCTGCCATAGGCAACCGAGCAGTTGGGATTAAGTTCGACCGCCCGCTCCAGTGCCGCGATCCCTTCGTCGAGCCGGTGCAGCCCCCAGCAGCTGATCCCAAGCGCCCAATGCGCGTACTCGTTGCGGTCGTCGAGTTGCGTGGCGCGACGGCCAAGAGCGTAAGCGGCCTCCATGGCCGGGGTCGGATCCGAGGCGAAGCCGAGGATGGCGACGTGATGATTGACCAGCGACAACACCATGTTCGCCTCGGCACTCTCTGGGTCGATTGCCAGCGCGCGTTCCAACAGGGTCTTGGCCGATGCATAGGCCTCGGGGGTGAAATCATAGAGCAGGTGCCAGGCCCGCATGGTCAGTTCCCAGACGGTCAGGTCCGGACGGTTCAGCCGTTCGACGGGGGTCTCGACGGTGCTGCGATGCACGATGGTCTGGATCGAGGCGACAACCTGCCGGGTGATCTCGTCCTGCAGGTCGAAGACATCCTCGATGCGACCGTCGTAGCGATCCGACCAGACATGCCCTCCGGTCAGGCCGTCGATCATCTGCGCGGTGACCCGCACCCGATCGCCCGCGCGCCGCACGCTGCCCTCGAGCACGAAGCGCACGCCAAGCTCGGCGGCGACGCGCCGGACATCCACGCTTTCCCCCTTGTAGGTAAAGGTCGTGTTGCGGGCGATGATGAACAGCCAGGGCGAGCGCGACAGGGCGGTGATGATCTCGTCGGTGATCGCATCCGAGAAGTACTCCTGCCCGGGATCGTCCGACATGTTCTCGAAGGCGAGGACGGCGATCGAGGGCCTGTCGGGGCGTGGCGGCAGGGTATGCAAAGGGTCCGAGGGCGCGGATGTCTCGATCCGCTTGCGCAGGTCCAGCTTCGTCGACACCCCGAGTTTCCGGTAGATCGTCGCAAGATGCGTGCGGACCGTAGACGGGGCGAGGTGCAGGCGCTCCGCGATCTGCTGATAGGTCTCGCCATCGGCGAAGCCTTCGGCAATCTGGCGTTCACGGGCGCTGAGAGGATCGTCCGCGACGGTCATGCCGTCGTTGCCTTCCGGCGCAGGGCGGTGATCATCCGCGCGTTCTCCAGCGCTATGACGCTCTGGTCGGCAAAGGTCTGGGCGAGTGTCGTCGCCTGCGCGCTGAAGGGACGGACGCTCTGGCGGTAGATGGTGAAGGCGCCGACCAGTGCGTCACCCGACATCATCGGAATGGCGACGAAGGATCGCGCGCCCCCGAGGCATGCGGTGGCATGTCGGAGGGGATCGTCGGTGCGAAAGATCTCCTCGGCGCGCACATCGTAGATGTTCACGACGGAATGGGACGTCGCCAGACGGCCAAGGCCGGTGCGCTGTCCTGCCTTGAAGACGCCCTGTGTGTCCAGCCAGTCCTGGAATTGTTTCGGAATGCCCAGCGTATGGCTGGCCAGGTAGCGCCCCTGCCCCTGGTGCTCGAAGAGAATGCCGAACTCGGCCTCGCAAAGCTCGAGCGCAAAGCCGAGGATCGCCGGCATCACGGTGTCGATATCGCCCTGCGCCCCGCTGATGATGCGCAGCACCTCGGCCAGCGCCTGCTCGCGGCGCAACGCCTCTTCCAGGCTCAGCGCCAGTTCCGAGATGACGGCCGCATGGTCGGTCTGCATGTCGTCCGCGGGTGAGGCACCTCCGAGGCGGGCGTGGAGGTCCAGCTTCGAGGACACCTCGAGCTTGCGGTAGATCGTGGCCAGGTGCGTGCGGACCGTCGACGGGGCGATGCCCAGCCTGTTCGCGATCGCCTGGTAGGTGTCGCCCTGCGCGTAGGCGCTGGCGATCTCGATCTCGCGGGGGCTGAGGATTTCGTCGGGCGACACGGGGCGGGCACATCCTGCGATGGGGTATGTCCCGATCATGTTGGACCGCCGGGCATCAGGCAATCCTGCAGATGCATTAGCAGAATACAGCAACCCTTGCGCGCAGATTACAGCACTTGGCCGATATCCCCCTTGCCGGGCCGAGCGCATCCTGAACAGACCAGCAAGAGGGAGACCGCCCCATGACACCAGAACCAACCGGCAAATCCGCAGCCAAGGCCCGGATGGACGTGATGCCCGGCAGTCGACACGCGCCGCTGTCGGATGCGTCAGGCCGGAACGGAACTCAATCGCACTATCGGATCACATCGGTGACCGAGGTGACAGACCGCGCCGAGATCGATGCGCTGCTTCTGGAATACTACGGAGTGATCGTTCAGAAGATCACCGCAGCCGGCATCAGCCACGAATTCACGCCGTCCGGCCTGATGGCGTCGTTCTGGCCGAACGTGGACAGGATCCTGCCACCGCACGGGCGGTTCATGCTGGTCCGCGACGGCGCGGACAGGCTGGTGGGATGCGCGACACTTCACCGGATCGGTCCCGAGACGGGTGAGTTCAAACGCCTTTTCATTCGACCCGAGGCGAACGGCCACGGGCTTGGCCGCGCGCTGGTCACGGCGCAGATGGAAGCGGCACGCTCGATGGGCTGGCGCAGGCTCATGGTGAACATCATCAAGGGTAACCGCGAGAGCATCCGCATTTTCGAAGCCCTCGGGTTTCGCTACATCCCGCGCTACGAGGGATGCTCCGACCCGATCGAGGCCGACCCCTACTTCGTCTACCTGCAGCGAGACCTTGCATGACCCGCTGGCACATGCTTGCCCTGCTCTTCGCCGCACGGGTCGGCCTCGGGATCAATTTCCAGACGCTCGGGTCCGCGGGCGACAGCCTGGGCGCCGCCTTTGGCCTCGGCTATGCGCAGATCGGGCTGATGATCGGGCTTTTCATGGCGCCCGGCATGTTCCTGGCGCTGCCGGCGGGCTATGCGGGGCGCTACGTCTCCGACAGGCTGCTCTGCGGGCTTGGGCTTTCGGTGCTGGCCATGGGCGCCCTCGTCACGGCGCTGGCGTCCGGTACGGATCAGGTCGCCGTTGGACGGCTGGCCGCGGGCGCCGGGGGTGTGCTTTCCATGCTCTACTTCACCAAGATGGCGGCCGACTGGTTCGACGGCCGCGAGATGGCGACGGCCATGAGCATTCTCGTCATGAGCTGGCCTCTAGGCATCGCGATGGGCCAGGTCGGCCACACCTGGCTGGCGGCCTCCTTCGGCTGGCAGGTGCCCTTCCTGGCCGCTGCGGGATACTGCGCGGTCGCGGCAATGGGCATCTTCACCTTCTACCGGTCTCCCGGCACGGGACCGCGCCACGCGCCTGCGGGCAAGACCTGGCTCCTGCCCCGGGAATGGGCGCTCGTCGCCTGCGCCGGCGTGGCCTGGGGGGCGTTCAACGCGGGCTACATCGTCTATCTCAGTTTCGGGCCGGAAATGCTCAGGGCGCAGGGGATCGGTGTGCTCGCCGCCGCCTCGATCATCAGCTTCGGGAGCTGGATCATGATCGGTTCCGGCACGATCTGCGGCCAGATCTCCGATCGTTTCGGCCACACCAACCTCATTCTCGCCGTGACGATGGCGGCTGCCATGGCGGCCCTGCTGATGCTCTCGGTTCCGGGCGCGGGCTTCGGCGCGAGCCTGCTTTTCGGTCTCGTCGGCATGGCCCCTGCCGGTGTCATCATGGCGCTCTACGGCCAGGCGGTCGCCGTCGAGCGGCGCGCCTTCGGCATGGGCG
This sequence comes from Roseicyclus sp., assembly GCA_965661995.1. Classification (GTDB taxonomy): domain Bacteria; phylum Pseudomonadota; class Alphaproteobacteria; order Rhodobacterales; family Rhodobacteraceae; genus Roseicyclus. Next base: position 4,467 of record CBFIFZ010000093.1, on the reverse strand, counting down.
TGTTCCTGACGATATACTACGCGATCATCACCGCAGCCCCGCCGGTCGCGGGCTGGCTATTCGACCGGACGGGCGCGGCCGATGGCGCCATTCTGTTCGGGGTCGCGCTTTTCGCCCTGGTGTTCCCCGCCGCCGCCCTGTTCCGGATGATCAAGACCAGGGCCGCCGACACCCGGATAGAGGAAATCGCCTGATGCAAATCCGAAAGACGATGCTGATCCGCGAGCGGATCGAGACCGACGAGATGGGCACGCCCTGCGAGCCGCTGACCCGGGTCGCCGCGCTGGCGGTCCTGCGCAATCCCCTTGCCGGGGAGGATCAGGCCGACCTGTCGGAGCTCTTCGACCACGGGGCAGTGCTTGGTGCGCAACTGGCGGGAGACGCCGCCGCCGCACTGGGCGCGCCACCGGTCAGCTACGGCAAGGCCGCCATCGTGGGCACGATGGGCGCGGCCGAGCATGGCGCGGCGCTGCTGCATCCGCGCCTGGGCAAACCCGTGCGCGCCGCCATCGGCGGCGGCAAGGCGCTGATGCCCTCGAACGTCAAGATGGGCGGGATCGGCGCCATCATCGATCTGCCCCTCGGCCACAAGGACGATCCCTGGTCCTTCGATCACATCGACACGCTGTCGGTCACCGTGCCGGACGCGCCGCTCCCCGGTGAGATCGTGGTCTGCGTCGGCATGGCCGACGGTGCCCGGGTCCGCGCGCGCGTGGGCAAGGGCCCGACCTGATGGCTGGCGACGCGCGCCTCCTTTCCGGTGGGTTCACGCCCGATCTGCCTTGCGGCCGCCCGAAGGCCGGGCCTCCTGCTCAGCCCCGGGGGCAAGCACACGAAGGGGCCTTTGTCCGAGCGTCATGGTGACGGGCAGAAGCCCCAACAACTCGCCATCGCCGAATACAATCGGGGCCGGGGACCCATCCGGTTCACAGGCAATCCAGCACCGTTCGAAAAAGCCGCTCGTGACGGCGTCATGGTCGAGGTGCCTGCCCGCCAACGCCCGCAGCAGGAGCTTGACGGTCGGCAGTCGCCCAAGCCGGTCTGCCCAGAGAATATTCAGCCGCGCGGCCTCCGACCTGGCCTGCGGTGCGATCGGAATGCCGCCCCCCGTGTATTCCGAAGCCGCTCCGACCATGATCAGCAGGTCTCTGGACGTTTCCCGGCCATCCAGCGTGATTGAATAGCGTCGCGACTTGAGCCTCGCCACACTGATCAAAGCGGCAACGGCATACAGAAGCTGCCCGCGCAGGAAGGGCAGGTTCACGGCCCTGGCACTGGCCTCACTCAGCAGGCCGACTCCCGCGCAGGTCAGGCAGATCCTCGAATGCCCGGTGAACTGCAGATCGACGTATCGTACTTGGTGGATGTGCCCGCGCCTCAACGCGGCCTCGGTATCCTCGATCGTGCGGATCTGCAGGGACGCGCCGAAGTCGTTGCCCCGCCCGATCGGCAGAACGCTCATGACACCCCCGGTTTCGACGGCCTGCTGCGCCACGATGTTCTGCAACCCGTCGCCACCGCAGGCCACGACGATCCTTCCCGAACGCATCGCGTCACGGGCGACCTCCGAGGCATGCGTTTCGGAGGCGCTGATGCGGGTTCCGCGTTCAGCCCGTTCGACAGCCGCGCCACGATGCCCGTCTTTCTCGCCAGGCTGCCCCTGCCTGCACCGGGGTTGATCAGGAAGAGGTATCGACGGCCGCTGTCGTCCGGCGCGGTGGACGTGACGGGGGCGTTGCCAGTCATGACGTCGGAACGGCTCCTTTCCGGCCAGACCCTTCACGGCGGCCAACGGGTTGGCGGGTGAGGGCGCGAACCGCAGGATATGCACAATTTTCGGGGAAGGCACTTCTCCCGATGTGTTGCGGCCTTAGGGGCGGACGGCCCCGCCATGCGGCGGGCCTTCGCTGCATGTGCGAAAGAATCTCTTGACGCAGCGTCACAGGCTGAACCAATAATAAATTGGTAACGGACCAATACCGACTTGGTGCAACCTTGGGTGGAATTGTGCGCGACACGGCAATCCTGACAGACAACGCCTCGGCAGCGCGGGCCAAGATCCGCGAGCTGATCCGCAGCGGCGAGATCGAGGCCGATGGCCGACTGCCCACGGAACGGGAACTCTCCGAGCGTTTCGGGATCAGCCGTCGCGGCATTCGCCGCGCCCTCGACGCGCTGGAGGCCGAGGGCCTGGTCTGGCGGCGGCAGGGCAAGGGCACCTTTGCGGGCGAACCGCCCGATCCGAACGGCCCTCTCGCGGCAATGCTTGCGCCCGAGGCGGACCCCGTCACCGTGATGGAGGCCCGGATGGCCCTCGAGCCCGAAATGGCCGCGCTGGCCGCGCGCCGGGCCACGGCCGAGGATGTCGCGCGGATGCGCGAACTGGCCGACCGCACGTCGAAGGCCACGGATGCCGACGCGGCCGAGCTCTGGGACGGGTCGCTTCACCGGATGATCGCCCGCATCGCGGGCAACCCGATCCTCAGCGCGGCCTTCGCCCTCCTGAACGAGGTGCGCAGCGAACAACGCTGGCAGCGGGAACGCCAGAGCGCCCGCTCGCCCGACCTGGTGGCGGAGTATGACCGGCAGCACCAGAGGATCATCGCCGCCATCGACGCCCGTGACGAGGTCGCCGCCCGCGACGCGATGCGCTCGCACCTGCAGGCGCTGACGTCCAACCTTGAACAGGCGCGGGAGCGGTCGTCATGACGCCTCGCGCCGGTCCGCTTCTCGAGGTCGACGGCCTGTCCGTCGCGCTTCGCGGTGTGGACGGGAACCTCGTGGACGACGTGAGCTTCTCCCTCGCCGCGGGCGAGACCCTCTGTCTCGTGGGAGAGTCCGGCTGCGGCAAGAGCCTCACCTCGCTCGCGCTCATGGGATTGCTGCAAACCCCGCCGCTAAGCGTCGCGAGCGGGCGCGCCATGTTTTCCGGCGCCGATCTTCTGGCGATGGATACGGCATCGCTGCGCGAGATCCGGGGCGGGCGCATGGCCATGATCTTCCAGGAGCCGATGACCTCGCTGAACCCGGCCCTGCGGATCGGCGAGCAGATCGCCGAGTCCGTGCGCCGCCACAAGTCGGTGTCGGCGGCCGAGGCACGGGCACGCGCGCTGGAAATGCTGCGCCGCGTCCGCATCCCGGCGCCCGAGCAGCGTCTCGACGAATACCCCCACCAATTGTCGGGCGGCATGCGGCAGCGCGCGATGATCGCCATGGCGCTGGCCAACGATCCCGAGCTTCTGATCGCCGACGAACCGACGACAGCGCTCGACGTGACAATCCAGGCCCAGATCCTCGAACTGCTGCGCGTCCTGCAATCCGAGACCGGCGCGGCGCTGGTCCTGATCACCCATGATCTCGGCGTGGTGGCCGAGATGGCCGACAAGGTCGCCGTCATGTATGGCGGGCGCATCGTCGAGATCGGCTCGGCCGAACAGATCTTCACCGATCCCCAGCACCCCTACACCATCGGCCTCATGAGCTCGATGCCTTCGCTCGGGGCCCGGCGTGGGCGGCTCGTGACGGTGCCGGGCACCGTGCCGCAGCCGGGCGCCATGCCTGCCGGATGCCGCTTCTCGACGCGCTGCCCCTTCCGCAGCGAGGCCTGCGAGCAGGTGCCACCGCTGCGCAGCCTCGACGGCGGTCACGCCGTGGCCTGCGTGCGGGCGCCGCTGGAGACCATGGACGAGCTTCGGTTGAGGGAGACCGGAACATGAAAGCCATCCTCGCGGCCCGCGACCTGCGCAAGGAATTCGTGACCAGGCGCCCCCTGTTCGGCGCCCCCACGGTCGTTCGCGCGGTCGACGGCGTGTCGCTCGAGGTGGCACAAGGCGAAACCTTCGCCATCGTCGGGGAAAGCGGCTGTGGGAAATCCACGCTGGCGCGGCTTCTTCTGCGGCTGATCGAGCCGACCGATGGGGAGGTCTGGTACCATGGCGAGGACCTGGCCCATGTTCCGCCCGAGCGGATGCGCACCCTGCGCCGCGACCTTCAGTTCATTTTCCAGGACCCGTTCTCGTCGCTCAATCCAAGGATGACGGTCGGCGCGCTGATCGAGGAACCGATGCGCGCCCACGGGATCGGTACGCCAAGCGAAAGGCGCACGCGGGTGGCCGACATGTTGACCCGCGTGGGCCTGACACCAGCCCATGCCGACCGCTATCCGCACGAGTTCTCGGGCGGGCAGCGGCAGCGCATCGGCATCGCGCGGGCGCTGGCGTCCGGTCCCACCGTCCTGATCGGGGACGAGCCCGTCAGCGCACTCGACGTCTCGATCCAGGCGCAGGTGGTAAACCTGCTCGAGGACCTGAAGGACGAGTTCGGCCTGACGCTGATCGTGATTGCCCATGACCTCGCCGTGATCCGCCACATGGCCGACCGCGTCGCCGTCATGTACCTCGGCGAGATCGTCGAGACGGCGCCGGCGGCAGCGCTCTTCGAGGGGCCGAAGCACCCCTATACCGAGAC
>CBFIFZ010000092.1:0-11057 GCA_965661995.1 Roseicyclus sp. | reverse complement strand
AGGTGACCATGCCCGTGCTGTCATAGACCACGCCCTGGTCGGGCCAGATCGGCAGTGTGAGCCACCAGTTCCACCACTCGGGCCAGCCGGACGTCCAGACCGGGCCGGAGATGATGATACAGACCGCACTCCAGAAACCGGCGTTCAGCGCCAGCAACAGACCGACACGGTGAATGCCCAGCGTGCCGATCGAGTAGCCGATGAAATCCCGGAAGAAGGTGTCTTCGTGATCCGGGGTTTTCGCCTCGGTGTCTTTCTCGGGGTTCGCCGCCGACAGGATCAGGCCGCCGTGCAACGCCAGCGCGAAGGTCGTGGCGAAGAAGAACGTCACCGCGATCATGTGGGCCGGGTTGTAGTGGAAGTGCAGGTAGGCGTAGCCGACGTTCGACACCCAGTCGAGGTGGCTGAAGATGCCATATGGAAAGCCGTGGCCCCAGGCGCCCATGAGGAGGGGGCGGAACACCACCAGCGTGACGTAGGCGAAGATCGCGAAGCCGAAAGCGATCGGAACGTGGTAGCCCATGCCCAGCTTGCGGGAGATCTCGACCTCGCGCAGCGCCCAGGACACGAAGGCCCCGATCGCGCAGAAGGTGATGATCTGCCAGAGGCCGCCCTCCATGAGCGGCGCAAACCCGAGCCCGTAGCTCAGGTCAGGGGGGGCGATGTTGATCGTCCAGGGGTTGAAGTTGCCATCCATGGCAGCTCCCCAGAAGATCAGAACCGTCCCCAACAAGGCGAAAAATGCTGTCGTGACCCCGAAAAAGCCCACGTAAAACGGGCCAACCCAGAAGTCGAACAGATCGCCGCCAATCAGCGTCCCTCCGCGGACGCGATATTTTTTTTCGAAGCTTAGCAAAGCCATGCGTCTGTCTCCGCGTTCGGCGGCGTCGTCCGGCGGCAGGCCGGTCAGCCGTCAGTCAATTGTGTCGGATCGCTGCGGGCGAGGCGGACACGCGCCGCCCGCAGCAAGAGATTGTCCGCGCCACGACAGGCGCGGGCGCAGGTCAGCCGCCGAAGCCGGCGGTCGCTGCTGCGGACTCGAACCAGTTCAGACCGGACGACAGAACCACCAGGTGGATCATCGCCGCGAGAAGGAACAGGAAGACGCCCTGCGCCACGAACACGCGGCGGGGGTCGAAAATGAGCCAGATCTTGTAGAACTTAGCCATGTTGGTGTTCCTTCCTCAGAACCAGGGTGCCCAGATGTACGTGGCAAGGTGAGCAACGAGGGCGACGGCCGCAAACAGCCAGAGCCCGCTCATGTACACCGCGTGCAGCTCTTGAGCCTGCTCGTCGGTAAGACCCGTGAAGGACAGGTCGGAATTATCAGCCATTTAACTTTCCTCCGGAACGTTAGACCGATGCCGCGAACCCCGCGGCCGGGCCCCGGCAAGGCCTCATTGCCCTGCCGGCCATCCACCCCACCCCGCATCGCGGGATGTGGCGAATTCCTGTAGTCGGCTCCGGTCGTCACGCCGAGTGTGTCTTGGTGGCTCTCGTTCCGCCCGCCTGTGGTCTGACGACAGGCTCGAATGGGCGGATCAGAGCCGGATCAGGCCGAGAAGATCATCGGTGTGATGATGCTCGCCTGACCCCAGGCCCGTTTGATGGGCCCCTTGTCGGTCAAGCTTCCCGAGCGGATCGCTGCCAGCGCCCAGGTCAGGGTCGCAAGCGGCAGCGTCGCCAGGAAGATGATCCCGAAATAGATCATGAACTCGGTCCTGGGCGGCTTGTGCTTTACGACCGTGTGGTTGGAGGTGAAGTCCGTCATCTTTCCTCTCCCTCGTTGAGTTCGAAACCCGCCGGCGCGAGGGCGCGGACGGTATCCTTGATGACCCGCTCGGCACCCGATGCCAGCGCGGCCTTTTCGGCGGCATCGCGCAAGCTCTTGGCGGCGGAAATGCGGGTCAGAACCGGGTGTTCGGCCACGATCCGGTCGAGGAGCATCTGCGCGTCCTCGTCCCAGGGGAAATCGCGGCGCAGCGTGGTCGGCGTGGCCTCGGCGCTGTCCATGTCGCTGCCCAAGGGCAGGATGTGGAAGAGCGCGTCGAAGAGGCCGTTGCAGACCTCCTGTATGATGTAGGTGGCGCCTGCGTAGCCCATGAAGGGCGTGCCGGTCGCGCGCCGGATGGCGGCGCCGGGGAAGCTGCCCGGGATGAAGGCCGGCTTCGGCCCGTGTCCCGCGGACATCTCGGCGAGGTACATCTTCTCGTTGATCGAGCCCATCAGGATCAGCGGGCGCTTGCCGTGGATCATCGCGCGCACCTGGTCGTTGTCAGTCTTGCGACCGGCGACACGGGCAACGGCAAAGGCACAGGGCAGGCCCATGTCGGTCTCGAGGAAGTTGCGCACGCCGCGGGCATAGGTCTCGTTCGCGACGATGCCGAAGCTGGCGGTGGCGAAGAAATCCTGCGTCACCGAGCGCCAGAGGTCCCAGACCGGCTTGATCGTGGAATGCTTCTCGCGCTCGATGAACGGCTCGGGGTCGAGGCCCGTCAGCTCGCCCAGCTTGCGCAGGAACTTGGTCGTCGATTCAACCCCGATCGGCGCTTGCAGGTAGGGCTTGCCCAGCACCTCGCACAGGCCGCGGCCGAACTCGCGGTACATGCAGATGTTGACGTCCGCGTTCACAAGGTTCCGCATCTCGGCCAGGTGGCTGCCCAAGGGCATCACCATGTTGACCTCGCAGCCGATCCCTTCGACCAGGCGACGGATCTCGTGCAGGTCCGAGGGCATGTTGAACGTGCCGTACATCGGCCCGAGGATGTTGACGCGGGGGGCCGCGCCCTCTTCGCGCTTCTTCTCGGGCGGCATCCGGCCCTTGGTCATGCCGAACTCGGTGAAGATCCAGGTCATCGCGCGGTCGGCGCTTTCCCACTGATCCTCGTCGATGGTGCGCGGCAGGAAGCGCTGGATGTTCGTGCCTTGCGGCGTGACGCCCCCACCGATCATCTCGGCGATGGACCCGGTGACGACGACAGAGGGCAGCGCGGGGTCGAGCACATCCCAGGCGCGTTTCATCGCGCCTTCGGTGCCGTCGCGGCCCAGCTCTTCCTCGGCGAGGCCCGTCACCACGATGGGCAGTTCATGCGGCGGCAGCGCGTCGGTGTAGTGCAACACGCTCGTCACCGGCAGGTTCTCGCAACCGACGGGGCCGTCGATGATGACCTGAAGGCCCTTCACCGCGGTGAAGGCATAGACGGACCCCCAATAGCCCCCGGCGCGGTCGTGATCCTGGATCAGCATGCCACACCCCCATTCGCCGCGATGCGGGCCTTTTCGGCCTTTTCGAGCTTCTTGAGGTTGGTCGCCCGGAAATCGGGGCGCAGGTTCGGCGCGCCCTCCCAGATCCCGGCGGTGTCGCCTTCGCCGACGCCCTCGAAGAACGCCTTCATGTGATCCATGCGGCCCTTGTTCGCCATGGCGGCGTTGACCACCTGGCCGAGCGAGCCCGCACCGGCGGGGCCGAAAAGGGGCCGGGCCGAGATCAGGTTGGTGAAGTAGAGCGACGGAATGCCCATCTCCTTGCCCTTCTGCACCACGGGCGTGGTACCGATGGCGAGGTCGGGGCGGATCGCTTCCATCGCGGCGCAGTCATCTTCCAGCGAGGCGCGGAATTTCACCTTCACGCCGCGCGCTTCCAGCCATTCGACATCGGGCGCGGACCATTTCGTCTTGGGGCAGGCCGAGCCGACATAGGGCACATCCGCGCCGCTTTCGATCAGCAGGCGCGCGACCAGCAACTCGGACCCTTCATAGCCCGAAAGCGTGATCGTCCCCTTGATCGGAACCGAGGCCAGCGCCCCCTTGATCGCGGGCAGAAACGCGTTCTGCGCGGCCGCGACCTTTTCGGCGGGCACACCGTAGGCCTCGCCGATGGCAGCCAACCATGCGGCGGTGCCGTCATGGCCCACGGGGGCCGAGCCCACGATGGTGCGGCCAGCCGCTTCGAACTCGCGGATTGCGCTGGTGTAGAAGGGGTGGATCGCGGCCACCACCTGGCTGTCCAACGCGGAATAGAGCTCGCGCCACTCACGGCAGGGAACGACCGGACCTGCCGCCAGACCGAGTGGCGCGAGCATCCCTCCGATACCCAGAGGGTCCGCAGGGAACATTTCGCCCAACAGGGTCACTGTCGGACGGTCTGATTTACCCGAGACAGGGGCTTGGACTGGACCGGCCTCCACCTCCTGTCGGGCGTAGTTGAGCATCGCCCCGGCGAGGACGTCTTTCGCCTCGGCATGGGTCGGCACTCCGAAGCCCGGAACGTCGATGCCGACGATCCGAACCCCATTGATCTCGTCGGGCAAAAGCCGGAGAGGGACACCCGACGCGGTGGGAACACAGAGGTTGGTGACCACGATCGCGTCGTAGCGCTCGGGGTCGGCCATCTCGTGGACCGCGTCGCGGATGTCCTCGAACAGCTTGCCTGTGACGAGGGTTTCCGAGTTGAACGGGACATAACCGACCGAGCGGCGCGCCCCGTAGAAATGGCTGACGAACGTCAGGCCGTAGACGCAGCAGGCCGAGCCGGACAGCACGGTGGCGGTGCGGCGCATGCGCAGGCCCACGCGGAGCGAGCCGAATGCCGGGCACATCGACTGCGGCTTGTCATGGGGGCCTTGCGGATAGTCCTTGGCGTATTGGTCGAGGATCTCGGACTTGCCCGCCATGCGGGCCGCCTTTTCCATCTCACCGGCACCGGCATGGCAGCCCATACCGTCCCCACCCTGCGGTGCAGAGCCTGTTTCAGACGGTTCAACACGCGCCTCGCCCCGGATCACCTCGGCGTCGGCTGAATCATCGTAGCGGACTTCTCTGGGATCATCGGTCATGGGATCAGGCCTCGTCGTACACGACTTCGAGGGAGGCTTTCGGCACCGAGTTCTTGCCGCGCATGTCCATGTCGGTGGCGGGTTCCAGCGTGATACCGGCGCCGGTCTCGGACCCGTCGAACAGCTCGAGCAGCTGGTCTTGCGACAGCGCCACGGGGCGCATCGGCGGGGCGACGGCGACGTTCTCGCCAAGGGCGGCGAAGAGCGCGCCCCACTGGCTCTCGGCGGTGCCGACGATCTGGTAATTCGCGGATTTCTTGCGCAGGTCGTCATCCTGCGGGATGGCTGCCAGTACCGGGATGCCCACGGCATCGGCAAAGGCCTGCGCCTCGCCCGAGCCGTCGTCCTTGTTGATGACAAGGCCAGCGACCCCGACATTGCCGCCGAGCTTGCGGAAATATTCCACCGCCGAGCAGACGTTGTTGGCCACGTAAAGCGATTGCAGGTCGTTGGAGCCGACCAGGATCACCTTTTGCGCCATGTCGCGGGCGATGGGCAGGCCGAAGCCGCCGCAGACCACGTCGCCCAGGAAGTCGAGCAGGACGTAGTCGAAATCCCAATCGTGGAAGCCCAGCTTCTCCAGCAGTTCGAAACCGTGGATGATGCCGCGCCCGCCGCAGCCGCGGCCCACTTCCGGACCGCCAAGTTCCATTGCGAAGACGCCACCGCGCTTGAAGCAGACATCGCCGATCTTCACTTCCTCGCCGGCCAGTTTCTTCTGGGTCGAGGTCTCGATGATCGTCGGGCAGGCCTTGCCGCCGAAGAGCAGGCTGGTGGTATCGGATTTCGGGTCGCAACCGATCAGCAGCACGCGCTTGCCCTGTTCGGCCATCATGTGGCTGAGATTGGCGAGCGTGAACGATTTGCCGATGCCGCCCTTGCCGTAGATCGCGATGATCTGCGTTTTCTTGGTCGGCTCGCCCTGGGGCACCTCGAGCGTCGGCTCGTTGGCTTCTTCGCGGAGCTTGGCGTCATAATCACGCAGGTTCGGAACATCGAGGCTCATGCGGCGTTCTCCCAATTCAGGATCATCTTCAGACAAGCCGGGTCTTCGAACGCGGTCTGATACGCACTCTCGGCTTGGTCTGCTTGGACAGTGTGGGTGATCAGGCCAGCAAGGCTGAGCGCCCCGTGGTCGATCAGGTCGCGGGTGGCGACCAGGTCTTCGCGCGTCCATTCCGCGGCGATCCGGAACCGGGCTTCGCGCAGGAATGCGGGCGGGAAGGAGAATTGAAGCGGCTCGGGGTAGAACCCGGCCAGCACGATCTCGCCACCCTTGGCAAGGCGGCCGACCATGGTGTCAAGCAGCGAGGACACGCCGGAGGCATCGTAGATGCAACCGTAATCGCGCCTCTCGTCGGCGTCGGGATGGATAACGTCGTAGCCGGTGGCACCGGCCTGACGATCCTCGTTGATCTCCCAGACGGTGGGCGCATTGCCCCCGGCGGCGATGGTCAGCCGCGCGAGAAGGCGGCCGAAGACGCCGTGGCCGATGATCAGCTCGGGCAGCTGCGTGTTCATGCCCGCCAGCGCGTGACGCGCAGTCGCGGCCAGCGCGAGCAGCGCACCCTCGGCGCCAAGGGCGCCATCGATGCGGACGACGCGGTCCGATTTCGTGACAAGGCGCTGCGCCGCACCGCCGAACAGGCCCTTCACGTCGCCGTAGCAATTCGCGCCGGGAACGAAGACGATATCGCCGGGCTTGTAGCCCGTTCCCGCGGCTGCCTCGACCACTTCACCCGCGGCCTCGTAGCCGGGGACAAGCGGGTAGCCCATGCCCGGAAAGGGCGGCATCTGGCCGGACCAGAAGAGCTTCTCGGTTCCCGTGGAAATCCCCGAATGACGCACATCGACGACCAGATCGCCCTCGCCCGGATCGGTGAGAGTGACCTCGCCCAGTCCAAGGGTCTTCGGTCCTTCCAGTATGACTGCTGTGGTCTTCACGTGGGTCGTTCCCGGTCTTTTGGCAGGCATGGGAGAGAATCCTCATCCTGCGGCAACTTGACTGTCAGTTTAACCTGACACTCTTGTATGTCAATCTCAATAGACATAACTGTCAGCGTTTCTTTACGCTTTTCGCGCTTCGACCACCGAAGTGATGAAGGGCCGCGCGGTTTTGCGTGTGCGAATGGCCGTGAATCCGGCCGTATCGAGATGACGGCTGATGTCCTCGGCGCTGCGCGCACGCCCTGTGCCCATGGCCAGGCAATAGAGGCCGAAATAGGCGTCCCCGGCGCGGTCGGGCCGGGCGCCGCCCGACATCGGTTCCGACACGATGATGCGCCCACCTTCGGGCAGCGCGGCATGCGCCTTGGCCAGCAGCATCCGCACGGTGTCGTCGGAATGATCGTAGAGCACGCGGATCAAGCTGATCGCGTCGGCCCCTTGCGGCAGGGCATCGGTGCGGAAACTGCCGCCGGTGATCGTGGCGCGGTCGGTCAGGGCGTTTTGCGCGAAGCGGTCTGTCGCGGGGTCGATGACCTGCGGCAGGTCGAAGAGGTGAAGCTTGAGGTTCGGATAGGCGTGGCCGACCGCGGTCAGGAAGGCCCCCGTGCCGCCGCCGACATCGAGCAGCGTCTCGATCCCGCGCAGGTCGAGGGCGCGCAGCGCCTCCTCGGCGACAAGGGTCTGGCTTTCGGCCATCAACTCGGAATAGGTCACCGCCGTCTCGGGGTCGATCTGGCCGGTCGCGCCGAAGACATAGGGCCAGAAGGAGGCCAGTTCCGTGTCGGGCGCATCGCGGAAGAAAGCGACCGGGTCGGCCATGTCGCGGTAGAGAACGTCATGGTCCGGCATCTGCGCCAGCCCCGGAATGCCGGGCAACGCGGCGCCAAGGCGGCCCAGCGCATAGCGCCCATCGCGGCCCCGCGTCATCAGCCCCAGCGCGGTGGCGGCCTGGCAGAGCACGCGCATGCGGTCGGGGTTAATGCCTGTCAGGAGCGCGAGAGACTCGACCCTGCGCGGCTGGTTCGACAGATGTTCGGCAAGGTCCAGCTCGACGAAGGCCATGAGCACCTGGCTGTGCAGGAACCCCGCCACCAGGTCGAACAGCGCTTCGCCATCCTTGCGCGCAACCCGAGCGGCAAAGGGCGTGCGCGCCGCCCATTGCTGGAACCGGCGCGACCGCAGAAGGCCCGTCTTCCATGCGTAGATCCGGTCGCGCAGCCGGGGCGCGTCGCTGTCGCCGTGATCGGCCAGCGCCACGCGCCCTAGACCGTCTGGTGCGCCGGAAGGACCGGCGTCAGGCGTTCGGCGGTCTTGCGCACCATGTCGCAGAGCGCCGCCTCACCCGGGCAGGACGGGATCGAGGAGATCGCGCCCGACAGGATATCCTCGAGCCGCCGGATCGCGCCGCGCACGCCCAGCTGGCTGACCGCGTTGGGGCGGCCGTTGATCTCGTCCTGATGCGCGGGCTTGCCCAGCGTCACCTCGTCATAGAGCGCGTCGCGCAGATCGTCTGCGACCTGGAAGGCCTCGCCGATGCGGGCGCCCAGTTCGGTCCAGGCGTCGGGCTCTTCGCCGGCGGCCGCCGCACCCATGCGCGTGGCCGCGGTGAACAGCGCGCCGGTCTTGGCGCGGTGATAGGCGGACAGGTCGATCTTGGCCTCGCTCTCCCAGCCCTGGCCGGCACAGATGCCGCCGGGCATGCCGGTCGACTCGCCCAGGATGCGGATCAGCTGGATCGCGCGGGTCGGGTCATCGGCGGCGGCGCGGGCCAGAACCTCGAACGCCATGATGATCAGCGAATCGCCCGCCAGCAGCGCCAGCGGCTCACCATAGGCGCGATGCACTGCGGGCTTGCCCCGGCGGATGTCGGCGTTGTCGAAGCAGGGCATGTCGTCATGGACAAGGCTGGCGCAATGGATCAGCTCGATCGCGCTGGCCGCCGCATCGGCAAGCCCCGGGCGATCATCGCCACAGGCCATGGCCACCGACAGGCAGATCGTGGGCCGGATGCGCGCGCCGCCGGGATTGACCGCGTAGTCGAGGGCCGAGGCGAGTTTCGGCGGAGCGGCGCCCGCCTGACCCTGCCGGATGGCGCTGGCGATGGCCGCTTCGATCCGGGGTTTCAAAGGCATGGGCGCCCCCTCTGTCAAAAAGAATCCGTGCGGATTGACACGGGTGTTGTAAACTAGGGTGGACAAATCAACCTGAGGTGTCAACATAATCTGACACATTGATCGGAGAATGGCGTGACAGGTGCCTCAAAGCATGCGGTCGTGATCGGGGCCGGGATCGGCGGGCTCTCGGCGGCAATGCGGCTGGCCCATGCCGGGCTTGCGGTGACCGTGCTCGACATGGCCGCGGGCCCCGGCGGCAAGATGCGCACGAAGGACAGCGTGGCCGGACCGGTGGACATCGGGCCGACCGTGATGACCCTGAAAGGCATGTTCGAAACGCTTTTTGCCGATGTTGGCGCGCGGCTTTCAGATCATGTCACGCTGATCCCCGACGATATTCTCGCCCGGCACTTCTGGCGCGACGGCGCGACGCTGGACCTGTTCCACGACCCTGACCGCAGTGCCGCGGCGCTCCGCGAATTCGGCGGCACACGGGCCGAGCGCGAGTTCCGCCGCTTCTCCGACCGCGCACGCCGGCTTTTCGAAGCCTTCGAGGGGCCGGTGATGCTTGCGCAAAAGCCCAGCCTGCCTGCGCTGACCGCGCATGTGCTGAAGAACCCCGGGCTGATCCCGGCGATGGCGCCGGGCCGCAGCCTTGCCGCGAGCCTGTCATCGCAGTTCAGCGACCCGCGGCTCCGGCAGCTTTTCGGGCGCTATGCCACCTATGTCGGCGGCTCCCCCTATCTCAGCCCCGCGGTGCTGGGCCTGATCTGGCATTCCGAGGCCAGCGGCGTCTGGCGTGTCGAGGGGGGCATGCACAAGCTGGCGCAGGCGATGCAGCGCCTAGCGCAGGACAGGGGCGCGACGTTCCGCTTCAATGCCAGGGCCGCCCGGATCGAACAACAGGACGTCGAGGTGCGCGCCGTCTACCTGGAGGATGGCACGCGCATCCCCGCCGACCTGATCGTCTTCAACGGCGACCCGAAAGCGCTGGTCGAAGGCCATTTCGGCAAGGCCCCCGCCGCCGCCGTGCCCCACAAGGGGGTGGAGGCGCGCAGCCTCTCGGCCTTTGTCTGGGGCTTCGCCGCCACGCCCGCGGGCGTGGAGCTTGCGCATCACAACGTGTTCTTCTGCGCCGACCCCAAACGCGAATTCGACGACCTGGCCGCCGGGCGCATGCCCGAGGACGGCACGCTTTACATCTGCGCGCAGGACCGCGGCGGCGACGCGCCCAGCGGACCCGAGCGTTTCGAGATCATCCTGAACGGGCCGCCCGGGCACCCGTCGACCCCGGAGGACGCCTATACATGCCGGACACGTACATTCGAAACGCTGGCCCGGATGGGGCTGAGGTTTTCCCCGACGCCGGACGTGACGGCGCTGACCATGCCGGGGGATTTCGACCGGGCCTTTCCCGCGTCGGACGGTTCCCTTTACGGGCTTTCCCCACATGGGATGATGGCGACCTTCCAGCGCCCCACGGCGCGGACGAAACTGAGGGGCCTCTACCTGGCGGGGGGCGGGGCGCACCCGGGGGCGGGGATTCCCATGGCTTGCCTCTCAGGGAGCCACGCGGCCGCGGCGATCTTGAGCGACCTTGCTTCGACCTCGACGTCCCGCCGGACGGCTACGCCTGGTGGTATGTCGACGGGATCAGCGACGATGGCGACCGCGCGATCTCCATCATCGGCTTCATAGGGTCGGTCTTCTCGCCCTGGTATCGCTGGTCGGGGCGCAAGAACCCCGCCAACCATTGCTGCCTGAACGTCGTCACCTACGGGCGCGGCGGGCGCTGGACGATGACCGACCGAGGCGAGGCGGCGTTGGGCCTGTCGCGCGACCGTATCCAGATCGGGCCTTCGGCGATGGTCTGGGCGGGCGATCACCTGCGCATCGAGATCGAAGAGATGTCGACACCCCATGCCCAGCGCCTGACCGGCGAGGTGATCGTGCGCCCCGCGGCGCTGACGCAGGTGGAAATGGCCCTCACGCCGGACGGCGCCCATGTGTGGCGGCCCTTCGCGCCCAAGGCCGACATCGAGGTGCGGCTGAACCGGCCCGGCTGGAGCTGGACCGGGCATGGCTATCTCGACGCGAATTTCGGCACCCGCGCGCTGGAGGCCGATTTCAGCTACTGGACCTGGGGCCGCTTCCCCCTGCG
>CBFIFZ010000091.1:0-11401 GCA_965661995.1 Roseicyclus sp. | reverse complement strand
CATGCTGGAGGAACGCCCCGGCGCCTATATCTTCCTCGGCAATGGCGACACGGCCATGTGCCACCACCCCAAATACGTCTTCGACGACGAGGCGATGCCCTACGGCATGAGCTTCTTCGCCGAGATCGTCGAACGCCGCCTCAAGGCGGAGTGAGCAAGAAAGACCGCACGCCGCCTCAAGGCGGAGTGAGCATAAACAAGCCGTGCGCCGCCTGACGGCGCGTCGGCCAAACAGGAGACCGACCGACATGCCCGTCAAGAACCGCTTCGCCGAGTTGCTGCCCGAGATCACCGCGTGGCGCCGCGACATCCACGAACACCCCGAGATCCTGTTCGACACCCACCGCACCTCGGCGCTGGTGGCCGAGAAGCTGCGCGACTTCGGCTGCGACGAGATCGTCACCGGCATCGGGCGCACGGGCGTCGTGGGGATCATCAAGGGCAAGTCGAACACGTCGGGCCGCACCATCGGGCTGCGCGCCGACATGGACGCGCTGCCGATCCACGAGGAAACGGGGGTCGACTACGCCTCCAAGACCCCCGGCGCGATGCATGCCTGCGGCCATGACGGGCACACCGCCATGCTCCTGGGCGCGGCCAAGTACCTGGCCGAGACGCGCAATTTCGACGGCACCGTCGCGGTCATCTTCCAGCCCGCCGAAGAGGGCGGCGGCGGCGGCAAGGAAATGGTCGACGACGGCATGATGGAGCGCTGGAACATCGAAGAGGTCTACGGGATGCACAACTGGCCCGGCGTGCCGACGGGCCAGTTCGCCATCCGCTCGGGCCCGTTCTTCGCGGCGACCGACATCTTCGAGATCAAGATCAACGGCCGCGGCGGCCATGCCGCAAAGCCGCATGAGACGGTGGACAGCACCGTGCTGGCCAGCCACATGATCCTCGCGCTGCAGACCATCGCCAGCCGCAACGCCGACCCGGTGAAGTCCATCGTCGTCTCCGTCACCAGTTTCGAGACCTCGTCCAAGGCGTTCAACGTCATCCCCGACACGGTGACGCTCAAGGGCACCGTCCGCACGCTCGACCCCGAGATCCGCGACCTGGCCGAAACCCGCATGACGGCGATCGTAGAAGGCACGGCCACGATGTTCGGTGGCAGCGCGACCCTCGACTACACGCGGAATTACCCGGTGATGGTGAACTCGGACGAGCAGACCGAATTCGCCGCCGAGGTCGCCCGTGCCGTCTCGGGCGATTGCGCCGAGGCGCCACTGGTGATGGGGGGCGAGGATTTCGCCTTCATGTCGAACGCTCGGCCGGGGGCTTATATCCTGGTCGGCAACGGCGACACGGCGCATGTTCATCACCCCAAGTACAACTTCAACGACGAGGCGATCCCGGCGGGGTGCAGCTGGTGGGCCGAGATCGTCGAGCGCCGCCTGCCGGCGGCCTGACGCACCATCCGTGACAGCGCGGGCGCGGTCCCTTGGTCGCACCCGCATCGGCGGGTCATCGCTCGGTCAGCCAGGATGACGCAGGGAAGCTGTTCCGGTTCGCCCATTGCAAAGCTATACTTCGTCAACTGCTTCACGCGCCGGAGCCGCCCATGTCCCGCCTCATCGCCTTTGCCGCCGCCTGCCTCCTGACCGGTCCCGCCCTCGGGCAGGAGATGCTGAGCCTGACCGGCAGCGCCACCTATCTCGACCGGATGGCAATTCCGCCCGATGCGGTGCTGAGGCTCGAGGCCACCGGCCCCGACGGCGCCCTTCTGGCCGAGGCGCGCATCGGAGCCGACGGGCGGCAGGTGCCCATCCCCTTCACGCTCGAGATACCACCCGGCGTCGACGCCACCTTGCGCGCGGGCCTTGCCGTCGACGGGCAGGTGCTCTGGCTGTCCGATCCGGTGCCGGTACCTGTCACGGGCACTGCGGCAGAGCTTGGCGCGCTGGTTCTGCCGCGGTTCCAGCCCGTCGGCTTCACCTCGGCCCTGCGCTGCGGCGACAGGCTTTTCCGCCTCGGCTTCGCCGGTGAGGCGGCCGTTCTGGACGCGCAGGGTGCGCGGATCGTCCTGCAGCCGGTTCCCGCGGCCTCGGGCGCGCGCTACGAGGCAGCGGACGATCCCGCGACCTGGCTCTGGACACGGGGCGATGCGGCCATGCTGTCCCTCGCAGGGACCGAGCTGCCGGAGTGTCGCACGGCCCTGCCGCTCCATGACGGCCCTTACCGGGCCGGGGGCAACGAACCTTTCTGGTCGGTCACGGTCGAGCGTGGCACCCTTCTGCTCTCCCGCCTTGGCATGGACGACCTGACGCTTCAGGTCACCGACAGCGACCTGTCGGCGACCGGCGATGTCATCGTCACCGCCAGCGACCCGACCCGCGCGCTGCGCGCTGTCCTCGAGCGGAGGGCCGAGGTCTGCCGCGACACCATGAGCGGCCTGCCGCACCCCGAGGCCGTGGCGCTGTCGATGGGGGACGAGACGATCTTCGGCTGTGGCGGAGACCCCTGGGCGCTGTTGACGGGCCGGACATGGGTGGTCGAGGATATCGGCGGCGCGGGGGTCATCGACGCGTCGCGCGCCACACTCGGCTTCGACGCTTCGGGCCGGGTCTATGGCTCGGGGTCCTGCAACCGGTTCAACGGGGCCGTGGAGATGACCGGCGAGGGGCTGAGCTTCGGTCTTCTGGCGACCACCATGATGGCCTGTCCGGACGCGATCATGGACCAGGAGCGCCGGATGTTCGACGCGCTGGCCGGGGTCTATGCCTTCGACATCGACGACACCGGCGCGCTGGTTCTGATCGGCCCGCCCGGCCCAATCATCACGGCCCGCGCCGCGACCGACGGCAGCGCCCCCTGAGCGTCACGCCGCCCCGGCCATGCGCCACGGCCGCACCAGCCGGTCGAGCCCGAGGCAGCCCGCCAGCCCCGCCATGAGCAGCGCGGGCGTCGTGACCGGGTGCCAGAGCAATTCGGCGAAGGGCTCCCACCACGCCCAGGCCGTGCCGAAATGCCCCCGGTAACCCGAGGCGATACCCACGAGCGACCACAGGTATTGCAGGGCGAAGAACCCGCCCGCCATCAGCCAACGCGCTTTGCCCGCCGTCCAGACCGCCCCGATGACGGCAAAGACGACGCTTGCGCCGATGGCCTTGGCGGCAAGACCCGTCACCACCATCCCCGTGGTCAGGCAGGGTGGATCGGCGCAGGGCGCGCCCGAGGGCGCGATCAGGTCGTTGGGCTGGGTTCCGAAAGCGAGGAACTCGTGGATCAGCAGCACCGCGAAGAGGCTGACCGCCCCGGCCAGCGCCAGTGTCAGGGCGGGCCGCAGCCGTCCGGCCGCCGCGTCAGCCACCGGTGTGGCTCATGTGGCGGCTGACCTGACCGGCGACGGTCTGGCGGGAATAGTCGAAATCATGCCCCTTGGGCTTGCGGGTGATGGCGTCGCGGATCGCCGTCTCGAGCAGCGCATCGTCCTTGGAGGCGCGCAGGGGCGCGCGCAGGTCGGCCATGTCCTCCTGCCCGAGGCACATGTAGAGCTCGCCCGTGCAGGTCAGCCGCACGCGGTTGCAGCTTTCGCAGAAGTTGTGCGTCAGCGGCGTGATGAAGCCGATCTTCTGCCCCGTCTCCTCGAGCCGGACATAACGCGCAGGCCCCCCCGTGCGTTCGGCAAGGTCCACCAGCGTGTAGCGTTCGGCCAGCCGTCCGCGCAGGTCCTTGAGCGACCAGTATTGGTCCAGCCGGTCCTCGTTGCCGAGATCGCCCATCGGCATGACCTCGATGAAGGTCAGGTCCATGTCACGGTCGGCACACCAGGCCTGCAGGTCGAACAGTTCGTCCTCGTTGAAGCCCTTCAGCGCAACCGCGTTGATCTTCACCCGCAGCCCGGCGGCCTGTGCCGCGTCGATCCCCTCCAGCACCTGCGGAAGGCGGCCCCAGCGCGTGATGTCGGCGAATTTCTTCTCGTCAAGCGTGTCGAGAGACACGTTCACCCGCCGTACGCCCGCGTCGTAAAGCTCGCCCGCGAAGCGCTTCAGCTGCGAGCCATTCGTCGTCAGCGTCAGCTCCTTCAGCGTGCCCGCCTCGAGATGCCGGGTCATGCCACGGAAAAAGGTCATGATGTCCCGCCGGACCAGCGGCTCGCCGCCGGTGATGCGCAGCTTCTCCACGCCCATGCGCACGAAGGTCGAGCACATCCTGTCCAGTTCCTCGAGCGTCAGAAGCTCCTTCTTGGGCAGGAAGGTCATGTTCTCGGCCATGCAATAGACGCAGCGGAAATCGCAGCGGTCGGTGACCGAGACGCGCAGGTAGCTGATCGCGCGCAGGTAAGGGTCGATGAGGGGGGCTGTGCTGTCCATGGGCGCAACGTAAGCGCCACATCGCGCGGCGGCAAGCATCTGCGTCCGTCCTGTTGAAGCGGCCCGCGAATGGCCCTAGGTTGCCTCCCATGAAACACGTGATCCTTGTTCTCAGCCTGCTATCCCTCGCCGCCTGTTCGGGTGGTTTCGGCGGAGGTGGTGGTGGTGGTCTCTTGGGCGGCGGCCTTTTCGGGGGTCGCGACGCCCCCGACCCCGTGGTGATCGAGACGCCGCCGGTTGGCGGCCCGACCGACGTGACCGGTGCAGAGCTTGCGGCGGTCGTGCCTGCCGAGCCGAGTGGCGATGGCCAGTTCCTCGGTTTCTCTGTCACCAGCCTCGGCGATGCGACCCAGCCGGGTCTCTGGCTCGAGACGCCGCTGGTGACCGCCGAGGGGCCGGGCCGTATCGTGGCCGAGAACGGGCGCACGATCGTGGTCACGCTCCGTCCCTCCGGCGGGGATCAGGGCTCGGGCTCGCGGCTGTCGCTCGCGGGGTTCCAGGCGCTCGGCCTCGACCTGACCTCGCTGCCGACCCTCACCGTCATTTCTGATGCCTGACACGCCCGACCGGCGCCTGTTCACGCAGCGCGCCGGATGGGAGGCGCTGCGCGCGGGCTTCGGTTGGAGCATCCCGCGCCGCTTCAACATCGCGCGCGCCTGCTGCGACGACTGGGCCGCCGTGGGGCCTGACCGCGTTGCGGTGATCCACCGCCACGGCGACGGTCGCCGCGAGACCTGGACCTACGGCCAGCTCAAGCGCGCCTCGGACGCGCTGGCCGCAGCACTTGCCGCCCGCGGCATCACCCGCGGCGACCGCGTCGCCGTGTTGCTGCCGCAGCACCCCGCCGTCCTGGTCACCCATTTCGCCGCGATGAAGCTCGGCGCCGTCTCGCTGCCGCTCTTCACGCTCTTCGGCGAGGACGCCTTGCGCTACCGCCTGTCGGACAGCGGTGCCGCGGCCATCGTCACCGATGCGGCGACGCTGCCGCGTGTCATGGCGTTGGCCCCCGACTTGCCGGAGCTTTCAACGGTCATCACCACCGGCCCCGCCGCCGCGCCCGCCCTCGGTTTCGACGATCTCATCGCCGGCCCGCCCCTCGAGGCCCCCGTCGACACCGCCGCCGAGGACCCGGCGGTGATGATCTACACCTCGGGCACCACGGGCGATCCCAAGGGCGTGTTGCACGCCCATCGGTTCCTCTTCGGGCATCTGCCCTGCATGGAGCTGAGCCAGGGGTTCTTTCCGCAACCCGGGGACGTGGGCTGGACGCCCGCGGACTGGGCGTGGATCGGCGGGCTGATGGATATGGCGATCCCCTGTCTCTATTACGGCGTGCCGCTCGTCTCGCACCGCTTCGCCAAGTTCGACCCCGAGGCCGCCTCGCGCCTCATGGCCGAGGAGCGGGTGACCAACGCCTTCATCCCTCCCACCGCGCTGCGCCTGATGCGGCAGGCACCGACGCGGCAGGGGCTGGCGCTGCGGGCCATCGGCTCGGGCGGCGAGGCTTTGGGCGCGGACCTGCTCGACTGGGGGCGCGAGGCGCTCGGCTGCCCGATCAACGAGTTCTACGGCCAGACCGAGGCGAACCTCGTGGTCGCCGCTTGCGACGGGCTGATGGACCGCGTGCCGGGCGCGATGGGCCTGCCCGTGCCGGGCCACGAGGTCACCCTGCGCGACGCGACCGGAGAGGTCGGCACGGGCGAGGTGGGCGAGGTCTGCGTCCGCGCGCCCGACCCGGTGATGTTCCTGGAATACTGGAAGAAGCCGGGGGCGACGGCGAAGAAACTGGTGGACGGTTGGCTGCGCACCGGCGACCTGGCGACCCGCGATGCGGGCGGCCAGATCACCTTTCACGCGCGCGATGACGATGTCATCACCTCGGCCG
Source organism: Roseicyclus sp. (assembly GCA_965661995.1). Taxonomy (GTDB): domain Bacteria; phylum Pseudomonadota; class Alphaproteobacteria; order Rhodobacterales; family Rhodobacteraceae; genus Roseicyclus. The sequence continues at coordinate 5,200 of CBFIFZ010000091.1, read as the reverse complement.
GCTACCGCATCGGCCCGGTCGAGATCGAACAGGCGCTCGCCCGCCACCCCGATGTCGTCATGGCCGCCGTGGTGGGCGAGCCCGATCCGGTCCGGACCGAAATCGTGGTGGCCCATGTCGTCCTGCGCGAGGGTGCCGAGTGGTCGGGGATGGAAGAGGCGCTGCAGGCGCTGGTGCGCGAGAAGGTGTCGGCCCATTGCGTGCCGCGCCGGGTGCTGCGTGCGGACAGCCTGCCGATGACGGCGACGGGCAAGATCATGCGCCGTGCGCTGAGAACCGGGCGCTGACCCTCTTCATCTTTATCCCGAAAATATGGCGGGGGGTCCGGGGGGCAGAGCCCTCCGGCGGGTCGCCCGCAAAGCGGGCGAAACCCCGTCACTTCTCCATGGAGCGCCTTATCGAATGCACCGTCAGCCAGACGGCGATCACCACCGGCACCACGGCCAGCGCGGTCAGGACCGTCTTGGTCACCCCCAGCGGCTCGGCCAACGGGCCGATCAGGTAGACCACGAGGTTCACCGCGTAATAGCTGATCGCCACCACCGACAGCCCTTCGACCGTCTTCTGCAGGCGCAGCTGCAGGTCCGCGCGGCGGTCCATGCTCTCCAGCAGTTCCTGGTTCTGCGCCGAGCGGTCCACGTCCACCCGCGTCCGCAGCAGGTCGCCCGCGCGGATCGCGCGCTCGGTCATCGACAGAAGCCGCCGCTCGGTCGCCTTGATCGTCCGCATCGCGGGATCGTAGCGGCGCATCATGAACTCGCCAAAGGTCTGGCGCCCCAGGAACCGCTCTTCGCGCAAGACCGCGATGCGTTGGCCCACCAGCGCTTCATAGGCGCCGGTCGCGCCGAAGCGAAAGGCGCTTTCGGCCTGCATCTTCTCGAGCTCGGCGGCGATGGACAGAAGCTGGCCCAGCGTCTCGTCCGGCTTCGACAGGTCGCCGGTCATGTCGGCCACCAGACGCACCAGCCCCTCGTCCATCTCGCCCATCCGGGTCGAGATCTCGCGCGAGGTGGGCAAGCCCAGCAGTGACATCGCCTTGTAGGTCTCGATCTCGAAGATGCGCTGCACGATCCGCCCGATCCGGCGGCTGCCGGTGTCGGACTTGCAGAATACCGCGAAGCGCATGTGTCCGTGGCTGTCGATCCGGAAATCGCCCGCGACGACGGCGGTCTTGTCGAGGACATGGCTGACCGCAAGGCTTTCGGGCACCAGCCACTCGCCGATCTTGTCGGCGATGATCTCGTCATCCTCGGGCGCGACCTCGATCCTGAGATGGGCCGAAGTGATGCGCACGCCGGGCGCCTGTGCCAGCCAATCCTCGGGAAAGACCTCCCAGGCGGCGGGGTCGAAGGGCCGCTCGCCGTTGGACGGCAGGAAGGCCGTGTAGGTCACGAACTCGGTGTGCTGTTCCCACTTCAGGCGGAACTTGCCGAGGTCGCCGAAGAAATGGGTGGCATCGGGCGCCGGGTGATCGGCGCCGAACCGGTCGAGCAGCGCGATGAGATGCGCCCGGTCAAGCCCCCGGTCGCGCTTGGCCGCATCCTTGGGCTGCTTGATCGCGACGAAGATCGCCTGCGCGGGCGCGGCGAGGTTCGGAAAGGGGCGCGCGTGCAGCTCGTTGGCGAGCCTGTAGCGCAGCGGGTGATCTTCGAGCGGCATCGGCGCGGCTCCGTCAGGGTCCTGCATTGCCACATACGCCTTGTGTGGTCGGTGTAAACCGAGAAAACACAATAAAATTCGGGGTTTGCCGGGATGCAACGGCATACGGGCACGCCCAAGTGCCCGACAAGTCAGGGAAAATCGCGCTGCAGTGCAGCATTTGGACTGCCGTCATGTCACCTGCCCGCCCGCGATCTGGATCGACTGCCCGTTCACGCTGCGCGCAGCATCCGAGCAGAGCCACATCACCGCGCCCGTCACTTCATCGGTCTGCAAAAGCGTCTTGTGGCGATTCCCCCGCGCGAGATAAGCGCGCGCCTCCTCCTCGGTGATGCCTTGGCGCGCGGCGATCTCGGCGGCGTTGCGCTCGACGATGGGGGTTTCGACATAGCCCGGGCAGACCGCGTTGAAGGTCACGGCGCCGCCCATGTATTCCTCGCTCAGCCCATGCACCAAGCCGATCACCCCGTGTTTCGAGGCGGTGTAGGCGATGGCGTTTTTCAGGCCCACCAGCCCCGCGATAGACGAAATCGTTACCATGCGCCCCCAATCCTCGCGCCCCAGCGTCGCCAGCGCCGCCTGGAAGGTCAGGAAGACCCCGTCGAGGTTCGTCGCCATGATTTGCCGCCAGTGGGCCAGTGTCTCGTGCCGGAACGGCGCCGCCTCGGCGATGCCCGCGTTGGCCACGCAGATGGCCACCGGCCCCCGTGCCTCCGCCGCCGCAGCGATGCCGTCCCGGACCGAGGCCTCTTCGTCCACGTTCATCTGCAGGGGGTGAAGCCGCTGGCTCTCTGCCGCCACCGCCTGCAACCGCCCGAGGTCGCGGCCCGTGATCGTCACCTCCGCGCCCGCCGCCGCAAGCGCCCGCGCGATGCTCAGCCCGATCCCCGTGCCACCGCCGGTGACCAGCGCGTGCCGTCCTGCATGATCCATGGTCTTTTCCTCCCCTGGCCTTACCTTCTACCCGATCCGGGCGGCTCCGAAAGGGTCTGCTGCGTGACGCAGCGGCAGGGCTGCAAGGATCGGAAACGGTATGCCATTGTATGCGCAATAAAATGTCGCGTAGCCCCCAGTTGTGAACCTCGACGGGTGTTGCTATGGGGCGACGGGACACGGCCATGTCAAAGAGGGGATGACAGTGAAAATAGGGGCTCCGAAGGAGATCGAGCCGGGCGAAGCACGGGTGGCGATGACCCCCGACAGCGCGCTCCAGCTTCAGAAACTCGGCTATGATTGCGTGATCGAGGCCGGTGCGGGCGAAGCCGCGGGCTTCACCGATGCCGCCTACGAGGCCGCGGGCGTCGAGGTGGTCAAGACCGCCGCGGCACTCTGGAAGGCGGCGGATGTCGTCACCAAGGTGCGTCCGCCGACCACGGCCGAGGCCAAGAAGTTCCGCGAGGGGCAGCTTCTCATCTCCTTCTTCTGGCCCGGCCAGAACGAAAAGCTGATGGAAACCGCGAAATCCGCGGGCACCAACGTCATCGCGATGGACATGGTTCCGCGCATCTCCCGCGCGCAGAAGATGGACGCGCTCAGCTCCACCGCGAATATCGCGGGCTACCGCGCGGTGATCGAGGCCGGCAACAACTTCGGCCGCTTTTTCACCGGCCAGGTGACGGCAGCGGGCAAGGTGCCCCCGGCCAAGGTGCTGGTCATCGGTGCCGGCGTCGCGGGCCTTGCCGCGATCGGCACCTCGACCTCTCTGGGCGCGATCACCTACGCCTTCGACGTGCGGCCCGAAGTGGCCGAGCAGATCGAATCGATGGGCGCCGAGTTCGTTTTCCTCGATTTCGAGGATACGCAGGACAGCTCCGCCACCGGGGGTTACGCGGCCCCCTCGAGCCCCGAGTTCCGGGAAAAGCAGCTCGAGAAATTCCGCGAGATGGCGCCCGAGATCGACATCGTCATCTGTACCGCGCTGATCCCGGGCCGGGATGCGCCGGTTCTCTGGACTGCCGACATGGTCGAGATGATGAAGCCGGGTTCGGTCATCGTCGACCTCGCCGCTGAGCGTGGCGGCAACTGCGAGCTGACGCAGAAGGACGAGCGCATCGTCTCGGACAACGGCGTGGTGGTGATCGGCTACACCGATTTCCCCAGCCGCATGGCCGCGCAGTCCTCGACGCTTTACGCCACCAACATCCGCCACATGATGACCGACCTGACCCCCGACAAGGATGGCGCGGTCAATCACAACATGGAGGATGACGTGATCCGCGGCGCGACCGCGGTCTTCGCGGGCGAGATCACCTATCCGCCGCCGCCCCCCAAGGTCGCGGCCATCGCCGCCGCGCCGAAGAAGGAAAAGCCCAAAGAGCTGACGCCGGAGGAAAAGCGCGCGGCCGAGGTCGCCGCCTTCAAGGCGCAGACGAAGAACCAGGTCACGCTGCTTGCCATCGGTGGTGCGCTGGTGCTTGGCGTGGGCCTGATCGCGCCCGCGACATTCATGCAGCACTTCATCGTCTTCGTGCTCTCGGTCTTCATCGGCTTCCAGGTGATCTGGAACGTGGCGCATTCGCTGCATACGCCCCTGATGGCGGTGACCAACGCGATCTCGTCGATCATCATCCTCGGCGCGTTGATGCAGATCGGGTCGTCGTCCTTGCTGATCACGGTTCTGGCCGCGCTCGGCATCTTCATGGCCGCCGTGAACATCTTCGGCGGCTTCCTCGTGACACGGCGCATGCTCGCCATGTTCCAGAAATCTTGAGCGGGCAGGGGTAGAGACAATGGATTTCGGATTCACCATTGCGGCCTACGCGGTCGCGGGCGTGCTCTTCATCCTCTCGCTGGGTGGCCTCTCGGGGCAGGAAAGCGCGAAACGCGCCGTTTGGTACGGCATCGCGGGCATGGCCATCGCGGTGCTGGCGACGCTGATCGGGCCAGGCTCCGGCCTTTGGGTCATGTCGCTGATCCTGATCGCGGCGGGTGCCGCGGTCGGCTATCAGCTTGCGACCAAGGTGCAGATGACGCAGATGCCCGAGCTTGTGGCGATCATGCATTCGCTGGTCGGCCTCGCCGCCGTCTTCGTCGGCGTGAACGCCCATGTCGAGATCGGCCGCGTGGCCGAGATCTTCGCGGCGGGCGGCCTGCCCTTCCCGCAGCCCGAAGGGCCGCTCTCGCCCGAGGCCTATGCGCTTCTGGGCACGCTTTCGAACTTCGCCGAGCTGATCGGAAAGAAGACCGCGGTCGAGATCGGCATCCTCCGGGTCGAGCTGGTGCTGGGCATCTGGATCGGCGCCGTGACCTTCACCGGCTCGGTCGTGGCCTATGGCAAGCTGTCGGGCAACTCGTCCCTGCTGCCGTTCAAGATCGACACGGCGGCCAAGCAACTGCCCGGCGGTCACATGCTGAACGCCGCAGCCGCCGCCGGTTCGGTCATCCTGCTGGCGATGTATCTCGGCGGGGCGGGCACCTGGGCGCTGCTGCTTCTGGCGCTGCTGGGCTTCTTCATCGGCTATCACCTGATCATGGGGATCGGCGGCGCGGACATGCCCGTCGTGGTCTCGATGCTGAACAGCTACTCGGGCTGGGCGGCGGC